>JAXJXL010000112.1:0-2192 GCA_036307525.1 Faecalimonas sp. | reverse complement strand
CCTTGACAGAAAACATACAACTATGTATTTAGGAATGTAAAAACGGCCGATAACCATACGGTTACCAGCCGAAAAATATTTTTTTATTTTATTGTCCTCTTGACGGGAAGCACATCATATTCGGTCAGACCCTTTATTGTGGAATTAAGTTATTCTTGTACCTATATTTCCTAAAAAAGAGTATGCTGTCGCTAACAACTGGAATTGGATCCGGCAAGACTGAATTCCACCTGCTTAGTGCGTAGTTATAGTGGCTCATATCCGCAGATTCATTTTATTTAGGAGTATTCGATTTTACCTTTGAGTAGTGCGGGCGTAAGTATTACTTCGTCCGCAGGTATTTCAGTTAAATCAAAGAATTCTAACAACTCTTTTGGCAACATAAGTTTCGCCAATGTAAAAGGTGTAAGTCCACCTAAACTTTCACGACAGGCACTGTTGATGTGACTCATCATAAGTTTTACATCTTCTTGCGTTAATCTGTCGAAAGTCGAGATTGTTTTTGGACAAACCTTACGTATATACTCGTGGTTCTTTTCACAGTGCGGTTTCTGCCATGAAGCCATAGGGTCGCAGTAGTATATGTTAGTTCTAAGTATGTTGTCTATACCGCATTCCAAGGCATCTGGATGCTTGAATTCCCCGCCTCTGTCTGTGACAATCAGGGGCATCGTCTTGCAGAAAGTATGTGTTCCAATGGCTTTGTTGATGCTATCAAAAGTATTTTCCACACCAATAGATTCTTTGGAATCCAACAGGAAAGCCATCATAAAATCAGCCGCACAAAAATGAAGTGTTAACAATACTTTAGTACTGCCTTCTGGTCCCACGACTGTATCCATTTCCGTTATCTTAGTGTCCGGAAATTCCTTCAAGTAGGCTTCCAGGTCTTTGTAGGTTCTTCCTTCAAAGATGCCAGTGTCATCAATCTCTGTCCCATGAGCTTGTCTTGGCTTATAAGTTACTTTTTTGGGAAGGTCGAGATTGCCAACAGAGAAAACACCAGAGTCTATATAGTTATAAATGGTTTTCTCGCACTGTTTAATTTCAGGATGATTATGTAGAATCATATATACCGATTGTCCTTTTTGGATTAAAGGACTCACAATGTCATCAAGAGCTTTGATTTCATCTTCGGTAGCGTTGATGCCGGCACGTGATTCTGAAAGTACAGTTTTGTATTCCCTTTGCGCTCTAGTGGCACGATAATAGTACTTATCCAAGCGGCAACCACTTCTTTTGGAGCAACCATTGCATACATATGGAGCTTTTTGCGTCTTTGGACAACTGTAATCAAAAGGAGTATAGTCAGGACAAAAGTTGTGACATCTGTTGCAGTGTTTGCATTCCCTTTTACAGAAAAGTTCATTGCTGCATACATTCTTACGATGGCAGTCTTTGGCTAATGCGCAACGATGAGTGGGATTATTGTATGTATTGTGTTCCTGGAATACTCTGTGCTTCTTAATCTCTTTTGCGATGGTGGTAGGATCCTTTCCTAATTCGGCTGCAATAGTAGATAGAGGTTTGGATGCATCTAGACCTTTTTCAATAACAACGCGGTTATCCTGATTCATGTGTTTTTGGTTAGTTATAATTCTTCTTGACATATATACCTCATTTCTACTGCGGATAAGAGGTATATATAGAATACAGTCTTATTACAGATAGTGTAAGACTAAATTCAGCAAGAAGTGGAATTTACTTTTTTATTTAACGCTTATTGTCAAAAAATGTAAAAAAATGTATACAAACTGTCTTGTACAGTGTTATAATGTATGTGAGGAACTCAGTGTAAGGTACTGCGCCGAGAGGTGCAGTATTCGTGCTGAGTTTTTTTATGTGATAGGAAGTTCCTATCACATAAAAACGCTCCGTGGGATGCGCAGGGGCGCGTACAATGAGGATGTTGCGTTGCAACCGCACCCCGCGCGAGAGTTTGCATGCAAACTCTTTGTTCTTGCAAAAAATAAAGGAAAGGGGTGTTTGGGCAAAATGATAACAGATAAGATGGCAGTACAGATTGAAGAATTTGAAGTGATTTATAACTTGCATGCGGATAATCTTTACAGGTACTGTTTGTATTATTTGAGAGATGTAGAAAAGGCATCGGACATTACTCGAGAAGCATTTCTAAATTTTTACAAATATTATGAAACAGTCGATTCTGATGCCATGTTAAAATACTTGCT
>JAXJXL010000111.1:0-7563 GCA_036307525.1 Faecalimonas sp. | reverse complement strand
CTGTGGGATTAAACATCTCACCCTTTACCTGTTCAGCTTCATTTAATATCGCATCAGCTTTGCCAAGATTTATGCTGATATTCTTACCTGTATATCTTTGCACAATACCTGTAACAACATCTTTTTCTTTTTCAAAATATTGATCATATACAACTTTTCTTTCTTCTTCACGGATTTTTTGAAGAATTAAGTTCTTAGCGTTTTGTGTTGCAATACGGCCAAATGATTTTGATTCAATTGGAATTTGAACAATGTCACCAAGTTCAAATTTGGAATCTCTCATTTTTGCATCCACAAGACTGATTTCCATAACATCGTCTTCTACTTCTTCAACAACAGTCTTTTCTGCATATAAAGAGTATTCACATGTTTCACGGTTCATGATAACTTTGATGTTATCTGCTTTACCAAAATGGTTCTTGCATGCATTGATTAATGAATTTTCAATTGCATCCAACAGTGTTTCTTTGCTGATTTCTTTCTCTTTTTCAAGAATGGTCAACGCTTCTAATAATTCTGTGTTCATTTTTTTGATTTCCTCCTAAATTAAAAATTTAATGCTAAACGAATCAATGCAATATCTGCTCTGTTAAATACCTGCGTTGTTTCGTCTTCGTATTCAATCGTTACTGTATCTTTATCGTATTCCACCAGAATACCGATAAATTCTTTCTGTCTGTCGATTGCGCGGTATGTGCGAATTTCTACTTCTTCACCAATACTTCTTGCGAAATCTTTTTCCTTTTTCAAAGGCCTTCCAAGTCCTGGAGAGCTCACTTCGAAAATGTAAGTGTCCTCGATATAATCTTTTTCATCCAAAATATCCGAAAAAGTTCTGCTCACCAGCTCACAGTCATTCACTGTGATTCCGCCCGGCTTATCAATATAGGCTCTTAGATACCAAGTCCCTGCTTCCTTTACATACTCTACATCCACTAATTCAAACCCGTGACTCTCCACGATTGGAAGTAAGAGCTGTTCTGTTTGTTGTTCATATGCTTCTCTCTTTGACATGAAAGCCTCCTTTTTTAATGTGTTTTCATATAGAAATGTGCTTGCACATTTCTTCGCGCCGAGTGCGGTTGCGAAGCAACATCTACATGTCGCACGAGTGCGCATCCCGCGGAGCGTTCTTCATGTGTAACATGAAGAAAAGTGAACCTTGCGGTTCACTTTTTGGTCGAGTCGATATGTTACTTTGTAAGTATAGCACTCTTGTTTTGGAAAATCAAGGGTTATTTTTCAAAATCTCCACTGCTGTCATCTGTGGTGGGAGTGACATTGTCATTTTTCCATCATGTGTAATGCGTACTATATCATTCTTTTCTAAATTTGGAATTTCTTTTTCCTCCAACAGTCCAAGTTGCACACGAACTTCACCTACAATATCTTGTCCTTCCACTGCATCCACCATGATATAGCCATCGTAAATCTCTAATACTTTTGCATCAAATTGATTTTCCGTCGGCTCTGACAATACATTCTTTTCTTCACCATTCCCTGTTTTCTTAGCGTATGCAATATATTTCGGACATTCATCCGGTGAACCCACCTGTATCACCAGCAAATCATCCACGTAAAACACATACATTTCTTCATACTTTCCGTCCAACACATAAAAAATAGCATTTTCATAATCATTGCCAAGATATCTGGTATTTCCTATAATTGCTTGTTTTCCTTCAATAAGTTTTGCAATATCCAGATGATTAGCATTCTCTTCAATTACTGCACGTTCTAAGAAGTCACTTATGTATTCTTCTTCTAAGACAAACTGAGTATCACAGTAATTTCCTTCCGTATATTCCATAGTTATCACATGAAAGAACAAGAATTTCTTAAAATTAAAATTCGTTATAGTAATATCTCTATCTGCATAATATACATAAGTTTCATTGAATGAAAACTCGGTTTCAAACTCTGCTGTGTCATCCGTGTAACGAAAAGCAATCAGTTTGTTATCTGTTTGAATTTCTACAGTTGGATAAATAATTAGGAAAAAACCTATGATAACAAGCATTATAATAATTGGTATCCATATTTTCTTTTTCATCCAATCCCCCTATAAATAATAGCTTATTCTCCCTTAGTTAAATACGACGTAATCGCATAAACAATCTGACCATTATACTCCAGCTTCGACCAACCGTTTGAATGAACACCGATTCTTCTCACGTATTCACCATTTTTCAATGTGTAAACAATCTCAGAACCATCTGTTGTCGGTTTTGTCCGCAAATTAGTTTCCTCTTTTGCGGTTACCTGTTCGTCCACTGCTGTAAAACCATCATCACTTGTCGGTGGTGTCGGGTCTTTTGGAACCACCACTTCATTACTGAGATAGCTTGTCACTGCATAAACGGCCTGTCCATTATAGATGAGTCTGGACCATCCTTTGTCACTCACCGCTGTACGTTCTAAGAATTCACCGCTGTTTAATGTTCCAACTTTCTCACTATCTGTAGTTGGCAATGCTCGAAGATTCACAAATTCCTTCGCGGTTACTTTATCATTCTTTGGTGTGAAGGTATGACCTGCTACAATGTCTTTCTCTTTTACAGGTTCCTTTTCTGGTACTTTTTCCGGCTCCTTTTTTGTCAAATCTGTAGTCAGATAACTACTGATTGCATAAACCGTCTTTCCATTATATTGTAATTTTGACCAACCATTTTTGCCAACACCAGTTCTGGTAACCACCTCTCCATTCTTCAGTGCTACCACTATATTACTCTTGGTGGTTGCAGCATCTCTTAAGTTAGTCACATCTTTTGCAGTTACCTGCTCATTCGTAGCAGTGTAAAGTTTTTCTTCATCAGTCAGAGGTGCCTTTGCTGTTTCTGGTGCTGCAGATGCATCTTTTGCCTGCGCCTCTTCTTTTGTGAAATAACATACAACCATATCTACATTTCCGGATATACCACTGACACTACCTTTGTTGGTATATTGCCATGCGTGGCAACGATTCGCATAATCTGGTTTTTCCTTTTCTGGATAAGCAACTGATGAATAATGTGCCACCCATACTTTATACTTTTTCTCTATACGAGTAATGTCCCAATAAGTTGCATCTTCAATCTCATTAATTGCACCATAGAACATGACATCATATCCTGCATCTGAAACTGTTTTCAAAAACATCATGGCATTATCCGTGCGTTCTCCCGACGACAAGTCAAACATCCTACTTGTAGATATTTTATATCCTTCACAATCATATACCACCGGATAAGAAATCTTATACCCTTTAATCGCCTGTAATGTCCATTCTGCTTCTTCTTTCGCTTCCGTTTCATTTACTGCCGTTGAGAAGAAGTAAACACCAACCAGTACACCCGCTTTCTGGGCTTGCTGAATATTATAATCCGCATTATCATCTTTATAAATCGTTCCATTCTCTCCACGATAGCCAATACGGATAAACGCGAATTCGATTCCGCTGTTTTTCACCTTCTGCCAGTCAATTTTACCCTGCCACTTCGACACGTCAATTCCATTACTTCTTCCACTCTCTACCGTTAATTCTTCCACCTCAACAACGGTGCCTTCCTCTTCCTCTGTCTCTACATTTTCAGGGTCTAAGGAAGCGTCTCCCGTTAAGTTTGTATTATATTCCTTATTCCCTTCGTTCGGCGAATTATCATTTTTTGATTTTATTGCCACAATAATTGCTATAACGGTAATTAAGATGGCAACTGCTGCGACAGCTACTATAATCATTAACTTTTTATTGTTCTTTTTTCTAAAAAAACTTTTCTTATATAATTCCATTCTATCTCCCCCATTCACAAATTATTTTCAATGCATATACTGATTTTAACATAGTGTAATAGAAACCACAAATATAATTATGGAATTATCCCAACAAGGAATAATAGGCTTCCATTAAAAAAACACCACAATTCACTTGCTCAAGCAAATTATGGTGTTCTAGTTTCTATGATATATATCCCATCAGTTCATCAAGCCATTGTGGTCTTGTACTACCTTTCTGTAAAATTTCTCCGTTCTTATATTCTGCAACAGCAACAAAACCATTTTCATTATCATAAAAAGTCGCTTCGTCGCAATATTGCAATACAGCAATTAAATCTTCAAAGCGTTTATTAAATCTACGTCTAACATCCGCATCTGGTATATCATGTCCACCTTTTTTTACACGATTTTCAATACGCGCAAGACTTTCTTCAACTGTATTTAGTCCCACATAGTAAAGGCGTATATAATAACCTTTTTCAATTGCCCTTTTTATAGTTGCAAGAATTCTATGTCCAGACAACGTGGTTTCTTGGGTGAAACAGATTTCTTTTTCTAAGCAATCATCAATAATTTCAATTGATTTTTTCCCGCCTTCAATCACATTTCCACCACATTTGACAATTATCTTATCAACATCGACTATTTTCCCAAGATTCGTTATTTCTGTACGAAGTACACCTGTAAGACTGCTTTTTCCTGCACCATTTACTCCTGCAACAATTGTATATGTTTTCATTACACATCTCCTTGCATTTCTATTTTACTCGCCCAAACGAATATTAATTCCGCCACCATTATTGTCACCTGTATTGATATTCAGATATGGTGTGATTGCCTCTGCCATATGAATTAACGGCATAGATTGTATATAAACTTTTCCTGGTCCTGTAATTCGTGTATGGAACAGTCCTTCGCCACCAAAGAAAATGTTTTTAGCACCTTGGACCGTTTCAATATCCATCGTACAGCTTTCCGTCATTGCAGCAAGATAGCCCGTATCAACAATGATGCTTTCCCCAATGCCAAGTTCATATTCCTTACAGTGACCATCTATTTCAAGAAATACCATACCATTTCCACTAATCTTCTGCATAATAAATCCTTCGCCGCCAAAGAACCCTTTGCCAAGTCTCTTTTGGAAATATACAGACAAATCAAGTCCCTTCTCCATGGCAAGAAATCCTCTCTTTTGTACGATAATTCCATTTCCCTCTGTTACATGATATGGAATAATAGAACCCGGAAACGTAGATGCAAACGCAATCATGCCCGTTCCACCTTGTGCCGTATATTCATTCATGAAAATAGATTCTCCCGAAAACAATCTGCCAAATGCTTTTTTCAGTCCACCCCCGGTATTAGTGTCCATTTTCATATTCGGGCTCATCCAACTCATAGCACCCTTTTCTGTACAAAGCGTTTCTCCTGCTTCCGGATAACAAATAACAACTGGTAAATGTCCGCCTTCAATTTCATATCGAATCATATGTATATTCCTCCTTATGTATATATATTATATTATTTTTTCGCCGTATCAATGCTTTTTCCAAATACAACAAATCGGTCGTATAAATATTCTGTCACAAAGTTAACTAGCATCGTCATAATTAAAACTAAATACTCATTCCATCCTACTTTTGCTCCTGTTAAAACAGCAGTCCACCAAGTAGATAATGGAGTAAATACCAGATAAAACGCTGCTACCTTCATCATTGCAATTGGAACATTGTTTGCAGAATAAAATGTAAACTTGCGGTTCAGTGTGAAATTCCACAGTACCGATAAAACAAGCGATACAAGGTAAGAAATCCAGTGTTCTAGATGCAACACTTCTTCCATAAGCGTAAAACTCAATACTTGAATAATTCCGGCGCTTGCAGAGAATAATACAAATTTAATAGTGCGAATCATTTCTTTTCTTGCTTCAGTCATTAAACAACCTCCCCGTATGTGTAACTTCTGTCGCTATTATATCATACTTTTCTTAAAACTTTCTACATATTTGTATCTTTAATAATGTATTTCGGTCTGTTTTTTGTTTCAAGATAGGTTTTTGACAAATACTGTCCTGTAATCCCATGACAAAACAACTGTATTCCGCCGATAAAAAACATAATACATACAAGGCTTGGCCATCCTGCAACCGGATCACCAAACAAAATTGTTCTTACAATAATAAACACAATTAATGCGAAAGAAAGAATACAAAAAAGCATTCCAAACACAGAAGACAGAACTAATGGTGCGGTAGAAAACGCAATAATTCCTTCAATGGAATATAAAAATAGTTTCCAGAAGTTCCACTTTGTCTCCCCTGCAACTCGTTCTACATTTTCATATTCCAGCCATTTTGTCCGAAAGCCGACCCAGCCAAAAATACCTTTGGAAAATCGATTATATTCCGGCATGGCAAGAATCGCATCCTTCATCTGCGCTGTCATCAAACGGTAATCCCTTGCACCGTCAACAATATCTACGTTAGAAATCTTATTGATAATCTTATAGAACATCCGTGCAAAAAAGCTTCGAATCGGCGGTTCTCCTTTTCGTGTAACACGCCTCGTTGCAACAGAATCATAGCCTTGCTCCATGTATAATAACATTTCCGGCAAAAGACTTGGCGGGTCCTGTAAATCCGCATCCATCATCACAATATAATCCCCCTCTGCTTTTGAAAATCCAGCATGGATTGCGGCTTCTTTCCCAAAATTTCTCGAAAAGGAAACATACTTTACCCTTGCATCTTTTTCACTTAATACTTTCATGCAGTTCAACGTATTGTCAGAGGAACCATCATTTACAAAAATGAACTCGAACTCCTGCTCCATTTCTTCTGAAACTTTATTTATCTCTTCATAAAATAACAAAATAGATTCCTGCTCGTTATAACATGGTACTACCACTGAAATTTTCATTTGCATTCCCCCTTAAAAACTAACAATTTCCCCAAAATATAATTGGCAACTATAACAAAGACTTGAACGATTACTTTTGCAATACCATCTTGAATGCAACCCGCTGTAACAAGCAGATACATAAGAAACATATCTATCCCCAAGGTGCCCACACGGGACAGGTAGAATTTCGCCATCTCTTGTCCCACTTTTCCACGACTTTGAAAAACGTACTTTCTATTTGTAATATAGGCAAACAACACACTAATAATCCACGAAATGATATTTGCCAGTTGCAATTCCATAGCATTTGTGGCATCCAAGAAAAATCTGGTGCAGACAAAATAGGTTATCAAACTAACGACAGTTGTAAGAACACCAAATACAAGGTATAGAATAATCTCTCTATGTTTTTTGTAATACTTGGCAATAGTGTTTCCAAACCACTCTTTGAAAACGCCAAAAAGCAGCAGCAAAACACCAAAGATACTTACGAAAACTCCCTCTACAAACAAAGGCGCCTTATATTTAATTACAATATCGTTCTTTCCTTCCTTCAAACGAATCCCCACAAATGCTTTATTTACAACCTCAATCTCCGTTTTTTCACCGTTAACTGTAGCAGTAAATCCCTTATCATACGGAAAGGAAGTCACCAGATACTCGCCTTTTGTTGCTTCTGTTGTGCAAGAAATGATGCCCTTCCCTTCATCAACCTTCAAAGCATCTACTTCCTCATATTTGGAATAAATCATATCAGAAGTGTACATTTTAAGATTTCGTATATCATACTTGCCCTTTGTAATTTCAATCTTTAATTCTGTTGTATCTTCCATCGGAATAACAAAATCAAATTTGGTATTACCGTTGTAATACAACGCATTCTGCGCTGTTAATTTATTCTTCACTCCAT
>JAXJXL010000110.1:0-4332 GCA_036307525.1 Faecalimonas sp. | reverse complement strand
CTTGTTTATAACGAGGTACTAATAGGGTGGCCGACGAAGATTCTGTGTAGCGAAGACTGTAAAGGAATTTGTAACGTATGTGGTCAAAACCTTAATCTGGGAACTTGTGACTGTGAAGATACAAGTCTTGACCCAAGAATGTCAGTTATCCGCGATTTGTTTAAGAATTTTAAGGAGGTGTAACCTATGTCAATTTGTCCAAAGAATAAATCTTCTAAAGCTAGAAGAGATAAAAGAAGAGCAAACTGGAAAATGAGTGCTCCAAATTTAGTAAAATGTAGCAAATGTGGTGAATTAATGATGCCACACAGAGTTTGCAAGGCTTGCGGATCTTACAACAAAAAAGAAATCGTAGCTGTAGATTAATTAAGAAATAGTTGAAAAGACGTAAAAGTGAATGCTTTTACGTCTTTTTTGTTACGTGATAAACTTTTTATATTAAATTGTATTGATTTTTGTGGCAATGTTTAGTAAAATTACGTTAATGTCAGGAGGAATAGCTATGTCAGAAATTACGAGAGTAGCAGTCGATGCTATGGGAGGAGACAATGCTCCGGGCGAAATTGTGAAAGGTGCAGTAGATGCCGTTAATTCACGAAGCGACATTAAAGTACTTTTAGTAGGCCAGGAAGAAGTTGTAAAAAAGGAACTTGCTCAGTATACATATAGTAAAGAGCAAATTGAGGTGATTCACGCATCTGAGGTGATTGAAACAGCAGAACCACCGGTTATGGCGATTCGCAGAAAAAAAGATTCGTCCATTGTTGTTGCAATGAACCTGGTAAAAACTGGCGCTGCAGATGCTTTTGTTTCAGCAGGAAGCTCTGGCGCGATTCTCGTTGGAGGTCAATTAATTGTTGGTCGTATTAAAGGGATCGAAAGACCACCATTAGCTCCACTTATTCCTACCGCAAATGGAGTATCATTACTCATTGATTGTGGTGCAAATGTGGATGCAAGATCTTCTCATCTGGTACAATTTGCTAAAATAGGTTCTATTTACATGGAAAATGTAGTTGGAATTAAGAATCCAAAAGTGGCAATTGTAAATATTGGTGCAGAAGAAGAAAAAGGAAATGCACTTGTAAAAGAAACATTTCCAATGTTAAAGGAATGTGAAGATATCAATTTCATTGGCAGCATTGAAGCACGTGATATCCCACAAGGGTTGGCAGATGTTATTGTTTGTGAAGCATTTGTCGGCAATGTCATTTTAAAACTTTATGAAGGGCTCGCAGGTGTTCTGATTAAAAAAATCAAGGGCGGATTGATGTCAACATTAAAAAGTAAAATTGGTGCTGCTCTTGCACTACCGGCACTTAAGAACACATTAAAGAGTTTCGACACAAGTGAGCATGGCGGAGCGCCGTTACTCGGACTGAATGGCCTTGTTGTGAAGACACACGGTAGCTCAAAGGCAATTGAGGTGTCTAATTCTATTATTCAATGTGTTACGTTCAAGGAACAAAAAATAAACGATAAAATTCGTGAACGTATCCAAGTAAATGAGTAAAATCCAAAAAGGGAGAAGAAAAAATGGAATTTGAAAGATTAAAAGAGATTATTGTTGATGTATTAAATGTAGGAGAGGAAGATGTAAAAATGGAAAGCACCTTCGTTGATGATTTGGGTGCTGATTCTTTAGACATTTTCCAAATTATTATGGGAATTGAGGAAGCATTTGATATTGAAATCGAAAATGAAGACGCTGAAAAGATTGTTACAGTTGGAGATGCGGTTGAACAAATCAAAAATGCAGTAAATTAATTATATTTCGAAAAAGCCCAAAAGGGCTTTTTCGCTTGTAAAGAGTTTAAGCGAGGATTATATGCAAGAAAGATTAAGAGAATTACAAAACAAAATCGGTTATCGTTTTCGTGACGAGGAACTGCTTATTTCTGCTTTGATGCACAGCTCTTATACAAATGAAAATCATATACCGAAACATAAATGCAATGA
Organism: Faecalimonas sp.; assembly: GCA_036307525.1. GTDB lineage: Bacteria > Bacillota > Clostridia > Lachnospirales > Lachnospiraceae > Faecalimonas. The sequence continues at coordinate 2,373 of JAXJXL010000110.1, read as the reverse complement.
ACGGTTGGAATTTTTGGGCGATGCTGTTTTGGAATTGATTTCCAGCGAGTTTTTATTTTTCGCGAATAGAAAGACTCCGGAAGGCGAATTGACTAGAATGCGTGCAAGCATGGTGTGTGAGCCGTCTTTGGCGTTCTGTGCAAGAGAAATCGGACTGGGCGAGTATTTATTACTTGGTAAGGGCGAAGAAACCACCGGTGGCAGAAAAAGAGATTCCGTTACATCAGATGCATTAGAGGCATTGATTGGTGCGATATATTTAGACGGTGGTTTTGCTAATGCAAAAGAGTTTATCAAAAATTTTGTATTAAATGATTTAGAGAATAAGAAGCTCTTTTATGATAGCAAGACTATCCTTCAGGAGATGGTACAGGGAGTACATGGCAATCAAGTTTTGTATAAACTTGTAAAAGAAGAAGGCCCTGACCATAATAAATCATTTACCGTGGAAGCATATATCGGGGATGCGTTATACGGAGAAGGAACAGGAAGAACAAAGAAGGCAGCGGAGCAAGAGGCTGCTTATCATGCAATTTTAAAATACAAGGGAAACAAAGAGTAGGTGTAGGATGTATTTAAAAAGTATTGAAGTACAAGGGTTCAAATCATTTGCAAATAAAATCGTGTTTGATTTTCATAACGGGATTACGGGCATTGTTGGACCGAACGGTAGTGGTAAAAGTAATGTAGCGGATGCAGTACGTTGGGTGCTTGGTGAACAGCGTGTAAAACAGCTTCGTGGCGGTAACATGCAGGATGTTATCTTCTCCGGAACAGAGATGAGGAAACCTCAGAGTTACGCAACGGTGTCTATTACTATGGATAATGCAGACCATCATTTGCCAATCGATTACAACGAAGTGACAATTACAAGAAAACTGTATCGTTCCGGAGAGAGCGAATATCTTATCAACGGAAGCGTTTGCCGTCTGAAAGATATTAACGAAATGCTATACGATACGGGTATCGGTAAAGAAGGCTATTCCATCATTGGACAAGGTCAGATTGATAAAATTCTAAGTGGTAAACCAGAAGAAAGACGTGAGCTTTTTGATGAGGCGGCAGGTATCGTTAAATTTAAAAGACGTAAAAACATGTCTGTGAAAAAACTGGAAGAAGAACGTCAAAATCTTGTTCGTGTGACAGACATTTTATCAGAACTGGAAAAGCAGATTGGACCATTGCAGAAACAGTCGGAAACTGCCAGAGAATATTTAAAGAAAAAAGAAGCATTAAAGAGATATGATATCAACATGTTCCTGCTTGAAACATCACGTTTGAAAGCAGAAATTGCATCTCTTGATGAGAAAATCAAGATTACGCAGGATGAACTGGATGCAGCTACTGCACAATATGAAAATACAAAGGTAGAATATGAAGCAATTGAAGTCCAAACGGATGAAATTGATGCATCTTTAGAGACTGCAAAACGTCAATTGAATGAGACTACATTGCTAAAACAGCAACTAGAGGGTCAAATTGAACTATTAAAAGAACAGATTAACACAGCAAGAATGAATGATGAGCACTTGGCTCAACGTTCCGTTGCAATTGTTGCAGAATTAGAAGAACGTGAGAAACAGTTAGAAAGTCTATCAAACGAGAAATCAGAATTAGAAGCACAGATTGCAGAGAAGAATGCTGAGCAGATGAAGGCTCAGGAAGAACTCTTGCGTACACAGACACGTATTGCAGAACTGGCTGGTGCTGTAGAAGATGGAAAGAACAATTTAATTGAACTTTTAAATAACCGTTCTTTGACAAAAGCGAATATTCAGAAATTTGATACCATGTTGGAACAAATCCAGGTTCGTAAGGCAGAATTGAATCAGAGACTGATTGCTGCTGAGAGCGAGGCTGTGGAACAGGATGAGTTTATCAAAAAATATGAGGATGAACTGAAGGAAATATCATCAACTATTATCGGATATGTTGATGAGAACAAAAAATATGAAGCTGAGATTGAGCGATTACAAGTAGAAATTAGTAAAAAGACAGAAGAATACCGTGTTTCAGAAGTTTCATATCATAGAGAAGAATCTCGTCTTGAATCCTTAAAGAACCTAACAGAGCGTTACGATGGATATGGCAACAGTATTCGTAAGGTTATGGAAAGGCGAGAACAGGAAAAGGGTATTCTTGGTGTTGTTGCGGATATTATCAAGGTTGACAAAGCCTATGAAATCGCAATTGAGACAGCACTTGGTGGAAGCATTCAAAATATTGTAACGGATAGTGAAGATACCGCTAAACGCATGATTCAATATTTGAAGCAGAACAAGTTTGGACGCGCAACCTTCTTGCCGCTCACAAGCATTAATGGAAGTAATTCCTTGAAACAAAGCGATGCTTTGAAAGAAAAAGGTGTAGTTG
>JAXJXL010000109.1:0-2772 GCA_036307525.1 Faecalimonas sp. | reverse complement strand
TAAGTTAACTTCTTCTATATGAAGAAATAAATTGTAAAATGCTTTCTGCGTAATCTCAGCCGCAGCTTGTTCGTGCAGCGTATAATACAACGCCACCTTGTACATATCATGTAAGTTCTCACGATAAATTCTTTCGAACACTACATTTTTCTCTTCCTGGTTCACTTCTATTCCTCATTCATTCCAGACAGAATCTCTGCCCTTACTTCTTCTGTTAATTTTCCTTGTTTCCATCCAATGTTTACATCATCTTCTTTATAGCGCGGAATCAAATGTATATGAAAATGAAATACCGTCTGCCCTGCTGCTTCCCCGTTGTTCTGAACTACATTGTAGCCATCACATCCAAGAATAGCTGTCATCTTGGTAATCACTTTCTTTGCAACAATCAAAGCCTTTGCCGCAAGTTCATCCGAGAGTTCATAAAGATTCGCATAATGTTCCTTCGGAAGAATTAAGGCATGGCCTTTTGAAGCCGGCTCAATGTCAAGAATAACTCTGAAATCATTGTCTTCATAAATCGTTGCGGAAGGAATATCACCTGCTGCAATTTTGCAAAAAATACAATTGTCCTGTCTCATTTGTTTTCCCTACCTTTTCCTTATATTACTGGTCGACTTTTGTCGAACAAATATATTTGAATCAAGCGTTCCCGAATGCTACACTTTATCTGAAAATATAACAGACTAAGGAGTTAACCTATGGAACATCTACTTAACAAATTTGCGCACGAACTTAGAAATCCGCTTACTACTTTATATAGTACCGTTCAATTAATCGAATTTCAACATCCAGAAGTGAAAAACTTTAAATATTGGTCAAATCTGAATAGCGATATCGAGTATATGGAGCAGCTAGTAGCACAATTTTCCGATTTTGCAAAATCAGAGAAACTGGAAAAGAGCTCATTTTCACTCCTTGCTTTGTTAGAGCAGGTCTCTCTTTCCTTTGCAGCACTCACCGCTCACTCGGATGTAGTCTTTACCTCCAAAATAGATCCTTCTATTCATCAGATTATCGGAGATAAAACCAAATTACAAGAAGTATTTTTAAATCTTTTAAAAAATGCTTACGAAGCAGCTCTACCAAATCACACCATCCGTATGGAAGCCACTCTGAAAGACGAAAATGTTGTCATTCAAATTCGGGATACCGGCTGTGGAATCCCTCCTGAGCATCTTGCTACCATCTTTCAGCCTTTCGTTACATATAAAAAAGATGGCACCGGACTTGGATTAAGCATTTGCGAGCAGATTGTCAAGGCACACGGTGGTACAATCTCCGTGGAATCTACCTTAGGCGAAGGAACCTGCTTTACGGTAATATTATAGGAAATTTTTTACTTTTTTACAAGTCCTGCTCCTCATATCCCATTCGTCTTCGCTTTGCCCGTTCCAATAGCTTGCGTACGGGCTCCCACAGGTCATTCCTTTCCTCCACGCAGCTTTCCTCCAACCGAAGATTCTCCATCACTTCTGTGTAATCCATTACCGGAGCCGCTGCCACCTCCGACTCAGGATTCTCCACTGGCACAAGTGTCCGCATAATTTCTTCAATACTATAATTCTCCTCCATTGTCATCTTATGTAGGGTGTATGCGAAATGCACTCCCTCCTCATCCTTATAGTCCACCTGCTTCACAAAGAACTCTGTCAATCGATGAAACATGTCTCTGGCATCCTCTTCGCAAGGCGGGTAGTAGCAAAAATAATAGGTTTGCGAATCGGAGAAAATATATTCCGGTTCCAGCAAAATGCAGTTGGCATCCAACATATATTTCCGAAGGACTCGTATCATTTTTAATAAACTCTCCACCAACCGTTTCAATTCCTCATAGTTTAAGTACATCTTTTCATAAAGGGTCTTAAATGCCGTCTTTCCGCTAATGTTATAGTGATACTGTGTCTGGTTATCAATATTTCTAATCTCTACAGCTAAAAGACCTTTTATCTGACATTCTGTCAGCATAAAGCTTTGATAATCCTCCGGATCTCCTTCCCTCCCTTCTAATACAAGATATGCTTGTTTTAAATCATGTTTATAATATGTTTTCACTCTTTTTTCCCTTTCTCTTCTCCAATTTTTAGCAACTTACGCACACTTCGAATATAATCCTCCGGCTCTGTTCGGTTGACGGAGCATTCTATTCCAAGTGACATTATGTTCTTTTTTGCACAACAGGTAACCGTTACCTTCTTCGCATGCAACTCGACTTTCTTTTCCAACTGTTCAAACAACAGTAATCTTTCCCTTAAACGTGCGGTAAAATAGTCCTCTAATTCTGCTTCCTGTATCCCTTCCAAACTGGCACCATAGGCCGCTGTCTCGTGGGCTGCCCCCAGCAAAATGTTTTTATCATGATAGTAAAAAAGCACATGAAGTAACACCCCGAACACAAGCAGAATCAGCGGAAACAAATATGTAAGCTCTACGGTGAGACTTCCACGCAACTTCATTTTCATCCAAACATCACCCCTAGATACGCAATGGTTAAAAATGGCACAAATGGTAAAGTAGCATTGCGATTCCACTTTCTCACCCACAGATAGAACAATGCAAACATGACTGCCATTAGTGATGCCGCGAACAACAGTTGCAACACACGAAAGATACCCAAATGTACTCCCAGCAGTAAGATGAGCCAACTGTCCCCATATCCAAGGGCCTCCTTAGTCACAGTACTAACCACAAATAGCATGATTCCAAGCGCTCCTCCGGCGAGGCGATACCAAATCGTAATATCCTTACAATATATGGCGAAAACCGTAACTC
>JAXJXL010000108.1:0-9442 GCA_036307525.1 Faecalimonas sp. | reverse complement strand
GGGTTCATGTTCTCTTTGGAAATCTTAGAACGAGATTATGATATGAATTCGCCGGAGGGAAAGACACAATTTTATAATGCTGTAGCAAAACGTCTGATTGAGTTTGAGGACAAGCTGGAACGTAATAATTATGTGGAAGCCGTTGCAGAAAAGTATCACATTAGTATGGAAGACTTAAAACAGAAGGTTGGAAAAATGGCCATACAGGCGGGACATGCTATACCGGCAACCAAACCAAAACAGACAATTAGCAAAGATAAGAATAAGGAAGACGGGAACATGCAGTCCCAGAAGATTTTGCTAACGTGGCTTATTGAAAATGAGCGTATTTTTTCGCAGATAAAGAAATATATTACGCCAAGCGATTTTACGAAGGATTTGTATAAAACAGTTGCAAATCTATTATACGAGCAATATGAATTAGGTGATATCAATCCGGCAAAGGTAATGAATCATTTTACGGATGAGGAAGAACACCGAGAAGTGGCATCCCTTTTCCATACAAGGATTCAAAAGTTGGATACGAAGGCGGAACAGGAGAAGGCTCTTAAAGAAACCATTATACGTGTGAAGACACATAGTGTGGAGGATGCGACAAAAAATCTTGAGCCAACTGATATTATGGGACTTCAAAAGATTATGGAAGCAAAAAGAGCTTTGCAGGATTTACAGAAATTGCATATTTCTATTGATTAAGGATAAAATATTAACAAGTTATGGAGGATTTTACTACATGGAAGAACAAGCTATGAAATTTGAGGAAAAACTAAAAACACTGGTTGGAATCGGAAAAAAGAAGAAAAATATTCTTGAACTCCAAGAAATCAATGACGTTTTCTCAGACATGGAGCTGGAAGCAGAACAAATGGATAAAATATTTGAATATCTTGAAGCGCAAGGGATTGATGTTCTTAGAATTCCGGAAGAAGTTGCAATGGATGACCTTACGGATGACCTTCCGGATGATATAGACTTAATGCTGGTGACAGAAGAGGATGATGTTGAGGTTGATATGGAAAAAATCGATCTTTCTGTGCCGGAGGGGATTAGCATTGAAGACCCGGTCCGCATGTATTTGAAAGAGATTGGTAAGGTGCCGCTTCTTAGTGCAGATGAGGAAATTGACCTTGCAAAACGCATGTCCGAAGGTGATGAAGATGCAAAGAAGAGACTTGCAGAAGCGAATCTTCGTTTGGTTGTTAGTATAGCAAAACGTTATGTTGGACGTGGGATGTTATTCTTAGATTTGATTCAGGAAGGAAATCTGGGTCTTATCAAGGCAGTTGAAAAGTTTGATTATCAAAAAGGCTTTAAATTTAGTACCTATGCTACATGGTGGATTCGTCAGGCAATCACAAGAGCCATTGCAGACCAGGCAAGAACTATTCGTATTCCTGTTCACATGGTGGAAACCATTAATAAATTGATTCGTGTTTCTAGACAATTGCTGCAGGAATTAGGGCGCGAACCTATGCCGGAAGAGATTGCGAAGGAAATGGACATGCCGGTAGAACGTGTGCGTGAAATTTTAAAGATTTCTCAAGAACCGGTATCTTTGGAAACACCGATCGGTGAGGAAGAAGATAGCCACTTGGGTGATTTTATTCAAGACGACAATGTACCTGTGCCGGCAGAAGCAGCGGCTCAAACATTGCTTAAAGAACAATTAAATGAAGTTCTAGATACATTGACTGAAAGAGAACAAAAGGTGCTTCGTTTACGCTTTGGTATGAATGACGGACGGGCTAGAACCTTGGAAGAGGTAGGAAAAGAATTTGACGTTACTCGTGAACGTATTCGTCAGATTGAAGCAAAAGCACTTAGAAAATTACGTCATCCAAGCAGAAGCCGCAAGCTTCGTGACTATTTAGACTAGGTGAATTATGGAATTATCGAAAAGATTACAGGCAGTGGCAGACATAGTCAGTGAAGGACTAGTTGTAGCTGATGTAGGGACAGACCATGGATACATTCCCATTTATTTGATTGAAACTAAGAAATCCCCAAAAGCCTTTGCAATGGACGTGAACAAAGGTCCATTGCTTCGTGCAAAGGAGCATATTGCAGAGCATGGGCTGACTTCTTCCATTGAAACAAGATTGTCTGATGGTGTTCGTGCACTTAAAAATGGCGAATGCGAATGTGTTGTTGTTGCAGGAATGGGAGGAGCACTTACGATTAAGATTATGGAAGAGGGAAAGGAAATTTTTCGTAATTTAAAGGAGTTTGTGCTACAACCACAGTCAGAGTTGCAAAAGGTTAGAGCGTATTTATATGAGAATGCATATTCTATCGTGGAAGAGAATATGGTGCTTGATGACGGGAAGTTTTATCCTATGTTTCGGGTAATAAATGGTCGGTCACAGGAATATCATACGATAGAACTTTGTTATGGAAAATTGTTGTTAGAACAAAAAAATGCTGTTTTGAAGACTTTTTTACAGAAAGAAAAAGCAGTGAAGGAATTGATTTTATCAAATTTGAAACAGAGTTTTGGTGAACACATTGAAACTCGCAGGAAGGAAATACAAGAAGAACTGGAGGGAATTGAGTATGCTTTGCAGAGATATTATGAAGGTAATTGAAGCTACATATCCAAAGCATGCAGCCCTTGAGTGGGATAATGTAGGCTTGTTGGTGGGGCGTACAGAAAAAGACGTAAAGAAAATTTATGTGGCACTTGATGCGACAGATGAAGTGATTGAACGGGCTGTTGCAGCAGATGCTGATATGCTGATAACCCATCATCCGCTTTTGTTTTCTCCACTGAAAAAAATTACAGATGAGCATTTTATTGGAAGTCGTGTTGTAAAGTTATTACAGCACGATATTTCCTATTATGCCATGCATACCAATTATGATGTGTGTGGTATGGCTGATATTTCAGCTGCGATTCTGGGATTGGATGGGGCTGAGACACTGGAAGTGACGGATGAAGAGAGTAGGGAAGGTATAGGAAGGGTTGGAAAACTTGCCTGCCCAATGTCCCTTCAAAGTTGCGGTGAATTCATCAAAGAGAAGTTTCAATTGGATAGTGTAAAGGTGTTTGGAGATTTATCATCCACTGTTCAGCGGATTGCTATATGTCCGGGTTCAGGAAAAGGAATGATAGAGATTGCCTTAGAAAAAAATGCGGATGTTCTTGTCACCGGTGATATTGGACATCATGAAGGAATCGATGCGGTTGCCCGAGGGTTAGCGATTATCGATGCAGGTCATTATGGATTGGAGCATATTTTTATCGAAGACATGGCAAACTATTTGAAAAAAAATGTAGAGGGTATTGTTGTAGAAACGCATGAAATCACTCATCCATTTCAGGTAATCTAAAAGGTAAGGGGGAAACGATATGGAAATCAAAAAATATCGGGTTCAGATAGATGGAACTACTTACACATATGATGAAGGTACGACATTTGAAAAGATTGCGAATGATTTTCAGAACCGCTATGAGCATAGAATCGTATTGGGCTGTGAGGGCTATCGATTATTTGAACTTAAAAAGACACTTAAACGGGATTTTGAATTAAAATTTATTACAACCGGAGATTCTATAGGAAACAAGACCTACAAAAGAAGTATGTGTTTGATGATGGTGAAGGCTATTCATGATATTTGTAATCATGATCACTCCTGTAAGGTACGTATTGATTTCTCAGTAGACAAGGGGTACTATTGCACAGTGGCAGGAAATGTGGAAGTGAACGAGGAGTTTCTTGCTCGTGTTAGAAACCGTATGCTTGAAATGGTTGCTGCAAAGATGCCAATCGAAAAACGCAGTGTGCATACAGATGAAGCGATTGCGTTGTTTAAACAGCATGGCATGCATGACAAGGAGCGTTTATTTGAATATCGCCGCGTATCTAAGGTTAATATTTACAGCATGAATGAATTTGAGGATTACTATTATGGATATATGGTCCCGGATGCGTCTTATTTACCGTATTTTGAACTGTATTTGTATGGGGAAGGATTTGTTATCCAAATGCCGGAAGCTGCTAATCCGACGGTTGTACCGCCTTTTAGACCAAGACAAAAGCTGTTCCAGGTATTGAATGAATCTTCGAAGTGGGGAGATATGCTTGGTATACAGACGGTTGCTGATTTAAATGAGGCTGTTACAAAGGGCAATCTCCAGGAGACTATCCTTGTGCAGGAAGCATTGCAGGAGAAGAAAATCGGTGATATTGCAAGAACTATTGTAGATAGAGGAAATGTAAAGTTTATTTTGATAGCCGGACCTTCTTCGTCAGGGAAGACAACGTTTTCACATCGTTTATCCATTCAACTGCGTGCACATGGTATGATTCCGCATCCAATTGCAGTTGACAACTATTTTGTAAATAGAGAAGATACTCCAAAAGACAAAGACGGAAACTATAATTACGAGTGTCTTGAAGCCATTGATGTAAAACAATTTAACCAAGATTTGACAGACTTACTAGAGGGTAAGGAAGTAGAGCTTCCAAGCTTTAATTTCAAGACTGGTCGGCGAGAATATCATGGTCAGACTAAAAGATTAGGAGAGCACGATGTACTTGTTATTGAGGGGATTCATTGCTTGAATGATGCATTGACTTATGAATTGCCGAAGGAAAACAAGTTTAAGATTTATATTAGTGCATTGACACAGCTTAACATTGATGAGCATAATCGGATTCCAACTACAGATGGAAGACTGCTTCGCCGTATGGTGCGTGACGCAAGAACGCGTGGAACAAGTGCAAGAAAGACCATTGCAATGTGGCCATCGGTCAGAAGAGGGGAAGAGGAGAATATTTTCCCGTATCAGGAAGAGGCAGATGTGATGTTTAACTCAGCACTTATTTATGAGTTGGCAGTTTTGAAGCAGTATGCTGAGCCGGTTTTATTTGGCATCGAAAAAGACTGCGAAGAATATATTGAGGCAAAGCGCTTGCTGAAATTCTTGGATTACTTTGTGGGAATTGGAAGTGAGCATGTGCCGGCTAATTCGTTGCTGAAAGAGTTTATTGGTGGCGGATGTTTTCAGATTTAGTAGTGTAGTATTTTTGTTTTACGGTGTGGTGTGGATTTGTGACTTGCCACACCGTAGTATAACGATAAGCGTTGGCCTTGGTTTTGGGCCATTACGGTGTGGAAATTCAATTTAGCTTGTCGCACTGTAGAAGAAAGAATTGAGTTGGCCTTACTTTTGGTTGATTACGGTGTAAAAGTTATATTTGACTTGTCACACCGTAGTATAGCGATAGATGTGGGGCTTCGTTTTGGACGATTACGGTGTGTAGTTTGAATTGAAATTATTGCACCGTAATAATTAGTTTAAAGTTTTAGTGGGTACGGTGTAGAATTAAAAATTCTATAGGTACACCGTAATAATTCTATATCATATTTATGTTCCTACGGTGCAGTATAAGTCGAATGTGCTGCGACACCGTAAATTCCAAAAATCAAAAATTAATACAGTTAATAATTACGGTATAAGAAGGACTATAGGTAAATCACACCGTAATACAATAAAAAACATATATAATCTAGTCAAAATCTAGTTAATTAAAAACACATTATAATCAAATTAATTCAAATCTAGGAGGTACATCTAAAATGAAAGAACAATTGAAAGAAAAAGTAAAAGAAATGGATAAGCTAATATTAGAAGTAGAAAAATCACTTAAGAAGGCACCAGGAGGAAGTTTAGTATTATCAAAGTCAAATGGGGTAACGCAGTATTATCATAAAACTGAACACATACAGAAGAAGGGGAAATACATATCCAGTAAAAACAAAAAAATAATTGCTGCTCTTGCACAAAAAGATTATGATTTGCGCTTTTTGGAATTAATTAAGAAACAGAAAAAACAGATTGATAAGGCGATAAAGCTATTGTCGGATATAGACTTGACAACAATCTATTCTGAATTATCGGAAGCAAGAAAGAGGCACGTAAAACCATATATTCTAACAGATGAGCAATACATAGAACATTGGTTGGGACTGCAATATACAGGGAAGGGTTTTTTTGATGATATGCCTGTAATTGTGACTGAACGTGGAGAACGAGTACGTTCAAAATCAGAAAAAATCTTGGCTGACAAATTCTTTGCTATGGGAATTCCATATCGATATGAATACCCTGTACAACTTAAAGGATATGGAACAGTTTATCCTGATTTTACACTTTTGAATGTCCGGGAAAGAAAAGAATTTTATCTGGAACATTTCGGAATGATGGATGAACCTGAGTATAGTGAGAAAGCAATTAAAAAACTAGAAGACTATGCAAAGAATAGAATATACATAGGCAAAAATCTTCTAGTTACATTTGAAACACTGCAAAAACCTTTAGACATGAAAGTCGTAAAACAAATGTTAAAAGAATTTATTCTATAATCTTTTTCATATCTGCTGGCAATTCAGCAATAAATTCCATCATTGCTCCGGTTATAGGATGCTTGAAACTTAATCTGTGTGAATGCAACGCTTGTCGGTCAATTACTGTATAATCAGGATTGTAAAGGAAATCTCCTGGCAGCGGATGACCGATATGCTTCATGTGAACGCGAATCTGATGTGTTCTGCCAGTCTCGAGTTTCAATGATACAAGAGAGTATCCGTTTTTGTGAAGTAATGTTTTGTAATGCGTGCAAGCATATTCGCCATGTTCTTCGTCTACACAGCGTTCAATAGTGGAACCGTCGACACGTGCAATAGGTGCAACAACAGAACCTTCCAAAGGGACGTATCCACATGCCACTGCAAGGTATTCACGGTGAATTTCTCGTTTTTGCACCATATTTGAAAGAATAGAAGCGCTGTGCATATGCTTGGCTAATATGAGAAGTCCTGTTGTATCACGGTCAAGTCTGTTGATGCAACGATAGGTAAATGCTTCTCCTTTTTCTTGAAAATAATACGCAACTGCGTTTGCAAGTGTGTTGTCATAGTTCCCTTGAGACGGGTGAATTGGTGTGTTGGCATTCTTATTAATGATTAAAATATCTTCATCCTCGTATACAATGTCTAGTGGGAGATTAGTAGGTACAATGTTTTCGGATGATTCCGCTTCAATTAAGTTGATGGTAAGTTGGTCACCTGTGTGCAAAATATCCCGAACTCTACCCCATGAACCGTTTAATAAGATACCATTTTCTGTACGCTTTAGATGCGTAATGATAGGGGCAGAGTACTGGTTGTCCTTTAAGAAGGACAACAGGGTGCGTGAATCATATTCAGATGAAATGGTATAATTGAAAATTCGTTTCATAGGGCCTCCTGGTTTGTGGGGTGCAATTGTATGTGTTGCAATATGCTATTACGGTGTAAGACTTGAATTTTGATAATTACACCGTAGGTTTATAATTTGGTAACGCATGTATACGGTGCAAAACTTAAATTACAATAATTGCACCGTAGGTTTATAATTTGCTAATTATGTATATACAGTGCAAAACACATATTGCGATAATTACACCGTAGAATTGAATTGAAATATGAGGTATAAAATTACAAACTACGGTGTAAACAGTTCATTCTATTTTTTGCACCGTATAATACAATTTTTCTTCTAAGCAAAAAGAAGAACACTACGGTGAGGATGATGAATTATGAGAATGCCACCGTAAAATACAAACTACAAATAAATAGGCCACGGTGTCATTGTGAATATTTTCTTTGCACACCGTAATTCATGGCAGAAGAAATCAAATGAACCCACTCGAAATACAAAATGACATTTTTTTACGGTGCAAAAAGTAAACTTTACTTCATGCACCGCAAACTAACTACAAACCATTACAAACCACTGTGATTTTGTAATCAAGCTAATTTAAGCCAAATGACTCTCTTATTTCGATTTAATCTCTCGCCACAGTTTATTGTAAATTTCATCAAATTTGGTGCCAAGATATTGGTAGGTTTCGCAACGATTCAATTCACTTGCATCAGGGAAAGCAATTGTGCTGTTGCGGATTGCATCATCCTCAATCAAATCCCTAGCTGCCGTATTTGGAGTTGAATATGTGATATAATCAAAATTCATTTTTGCAATCTCCGGACGGCATAAGAAATTAATAAAAGCTTCCGCGTTTTCCTTGTTTTTTGCATTCTTTGGAATAACCCACGAGTCAATCCATACATTTGAACCTTCCTTTGGAATGACATATTCCAAATCCGGATTCTCGGATTGAGTATAAATTGCTTCGCCGGAGTAGATGACACCGAGAGCAGCCTCACCGCTTATCATTTTATCACGGACTTGGTCAACAACATATGCTTGAACCAGGGGTTTTTGATCCAGCAGCAATTCTTTTGCAGCTTGCAGTTCATCCAAGTCTTTGGAGTTGAGTGAGTAACCTAAATATTTCAGGGCAATACAAAAGGCATCACGTACGCTATTCTGCATCAGAATCTGTTCTGCATATTTCTCATCCCATAAAATAGACCAGCTATCAACAGGTTCATCTACCATTGTTTTATTGTACAGAATTCCGACTGTACCCCAACAGTAAGGAACACTGTATTTGTTTTCCGGGTCAAAGGCTTTGGATTGCTCCATGTATTGTTCACCTATATATTTGATATTTGGAATGTTATCAAAATTAATTTCAGCAAGTAGATTGTTTTCCAACATACGCTGAATCATGTAGTCCGAAGGACATACTAAATCATAGGAAACAGCGCCAGCCTGTACCTTAGGATACATACTTTCATTGGTTTCAAATTCTTCATAAACCACATTGATTCCGGTTTCTTCTTCAAACATGTCTAAAACTTCAGGGTCAATATACTCACCCCAGTTATATACAACCACTTGTTCGCCGGCAGAAGCTCGGTTCTGTGCACCATAGAAGAAGCCGCCTGCTACGATGACAAGAACCAAGAGAGCAGGGACTACACGGCGAAATGCCACATTTGCAACACGGCTAAACTTACTTGGTGCCTTTCTAGGAACTTTTTTATTGCTGGCATTTTCCTGTGGAGCAGTATTGACAACAATGAGTAGGAACAATACCGTTACAAACAGGAGAGTGGAAAGGGCATACATTTCCGGTTTAATTCCCTTTCGAACTTCGCTGTAAATCTTTGTGGACAGGGTGTGAACACCGGCACCAGTCGTAAAATGGGTAATTACAAAATCGTCCAGTGACATGGTGAATGCAAGTAAAAATCCAGAGCAAACACCAGGAAAAATATCAGGGAACACTACTTTGAAGAAGGCATAGAGTGGTGAAGCCCCAAGGTCTAATGCCGCTTCGTAGGTGTATTTGTTCGTTTGTTTTAATTTTGGTATAACACTTAGTATGACATACGGAATATTAAATGTTATGTGAGCTAGCAACACGGTTGCAAATCCAAACGAAAAGGTTGGATAGAATGCTCTGCATGCAATGAATAAAAGCATGAGAGATATACCGGTTACAATATCCGCATTTAACATTGGAATATTTGTCACAGCCATCATAGT
>JAXJXL010000107.1:0-2067 GCA_036307525.1 Faecalimonas sp. | reverse complement strand
GTGGCAGTAATTAAACTTTGAGAGTGCCTGGAGGTCTAATTGCGAAACAATTAAAACCATTTATATGAGACGCTTCTATTTTTTATTTATTGCCCTTACATTATCGTTAGGATGTATGGCGCAGGGCTTCCCACCATATCGTAGCGGACATCGTCCTCCACAGCACAGAAGCGGCAACCGTCCTATGCGTGAAGTAAATCCAGAATACAAGATGACAGCAGAAACCTTTGTTGCAGATTCCCTTGTGTCGTCGGAGTACACTCTGAATTACTACAAAAAACAGTATGCTGCAGTTGGCGACATATCGAAGAAGCCATGTCTATTCGTATATCTGCATGGAGGAGGGGGACGTGACGGAAAGGACAACAGATATATTCAGCATGCTGCTATCCACACATTGGACAAGTATCTGACAGAAAAGGGAATTGATGCAATGGTAGTCGCTCCTAAATGTACCAAAGGAAACAGTTGGGCTACAATCAGTAAGCATGTTTATTCTATGATTGAAAGTCTGGTTGCCGATTATAATATTGACGTGTCGAGAATCTATCTGATGGGCACATCGTTCGGTGCTCAAGGTGGCTGGGCACTTCTGTCGGAACGTCCTGACTTATTTGCTGCCGCACAGCTTGCTTCTGCAGCTCCAAAGCGATATGTCCTTGAAAATGTCGTCAAGACTCCGATATATTTCACCTTGGGAGAAAACGATATGGACAACCCTGAAGATTATAAGAAGACAATAAGGAAATTCAGAAAAGCAGGAGCGGAAATAGAATTCAAGATCCTGCCAGGATTGAATCACATGCAGGCTTGCAATCGAGCATATACGGCTGAATCAATTGAGTTCCTGCTCAAGCATTAATATAAATGCCAGGATATCAACAAAGGGCCTCTCCAGTATTTCAGAGGAGAGGCTTTTTGTATATGTATTCGTTGGAGCTGTAAGTGAAATTGGAATTTGCTGTTTACTGGAATCTATTTCATTAAATCCATAATGCCTTCTGGAGTGATGACAATAGCTGTATCGGTTTGATTTGTTGCGTTTTTTGCAAAAATTACTGGCACAACCTCTTTGCCCTTTGCAAATGGCAACATAGATGCTTTCCATCTGAGTTCATTTTCAAGTGTAGCTGCATTTTCACCAGATGTCCACTTGCATTCACCTATGAGAATCTTCTTCTTGTCGAGAGACTCTGCAACTACATCCAATTCTATCTGGTGAGGTTTTTTCTCCTTATCCAGAACAGTTCCCCACCATCTTTTGGCAACCCCATACAGTGTTCCGTCAATCACATTACCTGTTACTGCATCACGACAAATTATTTCCCACCACTTGCTGGTGTGTTCACCAAGATGCTGCTGGAGTTCCATTTCGATGGGCGCCTTTCTGCCCAACTCTATAAATGAGCGCATAGGAACGACAAACCTATAATGAAAATCAACAAATGGATCCGCAATTTTATAAAGAGTCTTTTTGCTTTTTTCTTCATCGGCATCAAATGGTATGTCCTTACCAAGGAATCCGAGGTCAATGAGTTTCTTAATCGGACGAGACAGGTTAGTAGCAGGCTCATTGCTTCTTGAAGCGATTTCAGACATCCTGTTGGCTCCAACTCCTACAAATGACATGATTGTAGCGGTCTTAACAATGTCCTGGACGTCGTCTTTGAATAACTTTACCGGCTCATCATATAGAGTTCCATTGACAGAAAGAGCCTCAGTCCATATGGCTTCATCAAATGATTTGTGGTTTTCTCTAAGTTCCCAATATCTTGGCACGCCTCCCCATACGGAGTATTCTTCAATTGCCTGTTCTGGAGTAAGATTGAGAGCTTCCTGAAGATAAGGCAACTTTATCGGAGTAAACTTCATGACTACGTCTGCTCTGCCATATAAAGGAGAACTTTCGTCCAGGATTAATCCATACATCATATTCTGAGATGATCCACAGACTACAAGATTGTATTTCAGTTGCTTCTCATCAAGAAGTTTCTGGAGAACTGACGGTAATTCCGGAGATTGTTTTACCATGTATGGCAGCTCGTCCAAGACCAATGTGAATTTCTC
>JAXJXL010000106.1:0-12912 GCA_036307525.1 Faecalimonas sp. | reverse complement strand
CCGTATCTGGGGATTGAAAAGACGGGCAATTAGTTGTATACTATATCGTGTGTATGGGCAGTGGAGTTCATGTGCTCTGCACATATAAAACGAAAGAGATGACGAGGTGTATTTATGGATTATAGAATTTTTCTGCCAGTATTGATTTCATTTGCTCTCAGTGTGATTCTAGGGCCGGTGGTGATACCGATTCTTCGAAAACTGAAGATGGGTCAGACAGAGCGTGAGGATGGAGTGAAATCCCACTTAAAAAAAGCAGGCACACCAACTATGGGTGGTGTTATAATTTTAAGTAGTATTGCGATAACATCCTTGTTCTACATCAAAGACTATCCAACCATTATTCCAATTCTATTTGTGACAGTTGGCTTCGGGCTTATTGGATTTTTGGATGACTATTTAAAGGTTGTAATGAAGCGTTCAGATGGCTTGTATCCAAAGCAGAAAATGGGACTTCAGATTTTGGTGACAGCAGTTTTCGCATTTTATATTGTGAAATTTACAGAGATTCCGCTGACATGGCTGATTCCGTTTACAGATGGCAAATATCTTGACCTTGGTTTTTTAGCAATTCCAATGATGTTTATCGTCATCATCGGTACAGTAAATGGTGTGAATTTTACAGACGGGTTGGACGGCTTGGCGTCTAGTGTTACAGTACTTGTTGCAACATTTTTTACGGTTGTTGCAATCGGAACGAAGAGTGGAATTGAACCAATCACATGCGCAGTTGTGGGAGCATTACTTGGATTCCTATTATTCAATGTATACCCTGCAAGTGTATTTATGGGAGACACAGGTTCTCTTGCACTTGGTGGATTTGTTGCATCTACGGCTTATGTTCTTCAGATGCCGTTTTTCATCGTGATTGTGGGAATGATTTATTTGGTGGAAGTGCTATCTGTTATTATTCAGGTAACGTATTTCAAAAAGACAGGCGGTAAACGTATTTTTAAAATGGCTCCGATTCACCATCATTTTGAGCTGTGTGGCTGGTCAGAGACCAAGGTTGTGGCTGTATTTTCCATTGTGACAGCGATTCTTTGTCTCATTGCTTTGATGGCAATTTAGCGAATAGGGGGAAGAGAACGTTATGACTAATCAGAAGGTTCTTGTTTTTGGTTCGGGAATCAGTGGAATTGGCGCCACAAGGCTTCTTGAACAAATGGGAAGAGAAGTAATCTTATATGACGGCAATGCATCACTGGATGCGGAGAAGATAAGGAAACAGATTGGCGAGCAGACAAAGGCTTCCGTGCTTCTCGGTGAGTTGCATGAAGATGTGATGAAGACATTGGATTTGGTAGTTATGAGTCCTGGTGTTCCAACAGACCTGCCGGTTGTGAATCAAATGTGCGACATGGGAATTCCAATTTGGGGTGAAATTGAACTTGCATTTACATACGGCAAAGGTGATGTGCTTGCAATTACCGGAACCAATGGCAAAACAACAACGACAGCACTGTTGGGTGAGATTATGAAAAACTATAAAGATTCTGTTTACGTAGTTGGAAATATTGGAAACCCGTATACAGCAGTTGCTCTTGAAATGACAGAGGAGAGCGTGGCCGTTGCAGAAGTGAGTAGCTTCCAATTAGAAACGATTCACGCATTCCGCCCATGTGTCAGCGCAATTTTGAATATTACGCCGGACCATTTAAATCGTCATCATACCATGGAGGCTTATATTGAAGCCAAAGAAGATGTGGCGAAGAATCAGACAAAAGACGATACTTGTGTTCTAAATTATGAAGACGAAGTATTGCGAAAATTTGGTGAAAATGTAAACGCAAAGGTTCTATATTTTAGCAGCCGGCGTAAACTAGATAAAGGCATCTATTTAGAAAATGGTAATCTTGTTTACAAGGATAAAGATGAAACTGTTATTTGCCACGTGGAGGAATTACAGCTTCTTGGGACCCATAATTATGAGAACGTGATGGCTGCGTCAGCTATGGCGATTGCATATGGGGTTCCTATGGATGTGATTCAAAAGACAATCAAAGCATTTACAGGTGTTGCTCACCGTATCGAATTTGTCTGCGAGAAAAATGGGGTAGCTTACTATAATGATTCAAAGGGTACCAATCCGGATGCTGCCATAAAGGCTGTAGAGGCAATGAATCGTAAGACCCTACTGATTGGCGGCGGTTATGATAAGGATTCTGAGTACGAAGAGTGGATTGAGTCCTTTGATGGAAAGGTAAAATATCTTGTTTTACTTGGGCAGACAAGAGAAAAGATTGCGGCCACAGCAAGGAAATTAGGTTTTGAAAGCATCATCATGGTGGACTCCTTGGAGGAAGCGGTGGCAACATGTGCGAAATTGGCTGAGCCGGGAGAAGCAGTACTTCTTTCGCCTGCTTGTGCAAGCTGGGGAATGTTTAAGAATTACGAGGAACGTGGAGATGAATTTAAACGGTTCGTAAATGCTTTATAAGGGGTGAAGGAATTGACAAAACCCAAAAAGAAAATGTCGGTTGATTATGGTCTTTTGGTTGTGGTTTTAGTGCTCATTATTGTAGGACTCTATATTTTGTACAGCACGAGTGCTTACAATGGAAGGGTGAAATTCGATGATGAGTTTTATTACTTAAAGAAGCAGGCTTTTGCGACTGCACTTGGTATTGGGTGCATGTATGCAATGTCAAATATTGATTATCACATTTGGCAGAAATTTGCTGTGTGGGCGTATGTAGTGTCCTTGACACTTTCCTTGGCAGTTTTGTTTGTCGGTGATGAATATAATGGGTCCAAAAGATGGTTGTCTTTTGGGCCTTTGTCATTTCAGCCTTCAGAGTTTGCCAAATTAGCGGTCATTTTATTTCTAGCAAACATGATTGTGAAAAAGGGCAAGAAAATGAAGAAGATGGGAACCCTTCTGGTGATTATGATTTCCATTCTTCCCATTGTGGGTCTGGTTGGAGCAGGAAACTTAAGTACAGCGATTATTATTTTAGGAATTGGTGTTGTGCTTGTCTTTGTGGCAAGTCCTTTATATGCCCAATTTATCTGGCTTGGTATCAGTGCGGTTGGATTCATGGCTATCTTTCTTGCAATGGAAAGCTATCGACTGGAACGACTTGCCATTTGGCGAAATCCTGAAAACTATGAAAAGGGTTATCAGACTTTGCAGGGCCTTTATGCCATTGGCTCAGGGGGACTGTTTGGAAGAGGAAGCGGAGAAAGTATACAAAAGCTGGGCTTTGTACCGGAAGCCCAGAATGACATGATATTTGCCATTGTATGCGAGGAATGGGGACTGTTTGGGGCTGCAATTCTAATCTTTTTATTTTTATTTTTAATCTGGAGATTTTTTGTTATCGCAGTGAATGCAAAGGATTTGTTTGGTTCCTTAATTGCCAGTGGTGCCATGGCGCATATGATGATCCAAGTAATTTTAAATATTGCGGTAGTTACCAACACCATTCCGAATACAGGGATTACCTTACCCTTTGTCAGTTACGGCGGTACATCAGTTTTATTCTTATTAACTGAAATAGGACTTGTACTTAACGTGTCTCATCTGATACAATGATATTGTTCAGAGCCAAGCAGATTTTGTAAAAAGTATGTTGAATGCTTGCATGCAAAAATACTTTTTGCAAAATCTATTTGGCGGATACGCCTCACCGAGGAAACACGAAGTGTTTGCGAGGTGGCTCTGAACAATATAGTTTATTATAGGGGAGAAAAAATGAAGGGGAAAGGACGGAAAAAGAAAAGCAAATTCGGTTATTATTTATATGCTGTTGTGATATTATTGCTTACCATAGCAAATCTTACCTTGGCGACTTTGCTGCTGACACATGTGCAGAGTATTGAAGTGAGCGGCACCACATACAGCCACCAAAGCGACATTGTTTCATGGGTAAAGGAAGACCCATTAACCGTGAATTCTATTTATACATTGTTTAAATTCAAGACGGGTTCTTATAAGCTTCCAATCTACCTGGAGAAAGTGAATGTGAAACTGGCAGCGCCGTGGAAGGTGAAAGTGAAAGTGACTGAGAAAGAGATTATCGGTTGTTTGGTCAATGATAATTCCTATATCTATTTTGATGAAGAAGGACTGGTGTTACAGATAACAACAGAGTATAACAATGAGGTTCCGGTGATTGAAGGTTTGGAAATAAAAAATCCGAAAAAATTCAAGAAGCTTCAGGTAGATAATGAGAAGGTTTTTGATTACTTTGTGAGTGTCACAAAGGAGATAGAAAGAAATGAGCTTACTCCTGACAGATTAGTTTGGGAAGAGGATGGAGTGAACCTGCATTTTGAAAAAGTATGTGTGAAGTTAGGGAAGAGTAATTTGGGAATAAAAGTGTTGCAACTAACCACTCTTTTGGAGGAATTAGAGGGAAAAGACGGAACACTTCATTTAGAACATTACACATCAGAAACTAATAAGATAAGTTTTGAAAAAAACTATTGATTATTTGAGAAAAACTATTTATTATATAGATGTATGGCAAAATGCGATACGTCTAGGGACGTATAAGATAAATAAGGGAACAAAGGAGGAGAAGTTCTTGTTAGAAATTAAAACAAATGAAATGGAAGCGGCAGCAAAGATTATAGTTGTCGGTGTCGGTGGCGGCGGAAACAATGCAGTAGATCGCATGATATCAGAAAATATCGCAGGTGTAGAATTTATTGCAATCAACACAGATAAACAAGCATTACAATCATCAAAAGCACCAACATTGATGCAGATTGGTGAAAAGCTTACAAAAGGGCTCGGCGCTGGTGCAAAACCTGAGATCGGTGAAAAAGCAGCAGAGGAAAGTGAAGAGGAAATCGCAGCAGCATTGGAAGGTGCTGATATGGTATTTGTTACCTGTGGTATGGGTGGCGGAACCGGTACAGGTGCAGCTCCGGTTGTAGCGCGTATTGCGAAATCTTTAGGCGCGTTAACAGTAGGTGTTGTTACAAAACCTTTCCGTTTTGAAGCAAAGACACGTATGAATAATGCACTTGCAGGTATTGAAAAATTAAAAGAAAATGTGGATACATTAATCGTAATTCCAAACGACAAATTATTGGAAGTAGTTGATAGAAGAACAACTATGCCTGAAGCTCTTAAGAAAGCGGACGAAGTGTTACAACAAGGTATCCAAGGTATTACAGATTTGATCAACACATCTGCATTGATTAACCTTGATTTTGCTGACGTCCAGACTGTTATGACAGATAAAGGTATTGCTCATATCGGTATCGGTTCAGGTAAGGGCGATGACAAGGCACTTCAAGCTGTCAAAGAAGCGGTTGCAAGTCCACTTCTCGAAACAACAATTGCTGGTGCTTCACATGTTATTATCAATATTTCCGGTGATATCACTCTGTTTGATGCTAGTGATGCAGCTGAGTATGTACAAGACCTTGTTGGCGAAGATACTAACATTATCTTCGGTGCAATGTATGATGATTCTAAGGCGGATGAAGCTACAATCACTGTAATTGCTACAGGCTTACACAATGTTGCTGGAACAGCTTCTAAGTTGAAATCAAGATTAGAAAGCAAAGTTCCGGTGCAGAACGTAGAAAAGTATGAAGCTCCGGTAGTTCCAACTCCGGTTATGCCAGAACTTGATCTTGGATTGGCAAAACCACAAGCAGCAGGAACAGCTCCAACATTAGATAAACCGAGAACACCGGTAAGTTCAGTGAAGGAACAATCTATTAAGATTCCAACATTTTTAAAGAAATAATAATAAGCCAAGAAAAGGTTCGCAGGACCTTTTCTTGGATGCTTGGCACGAAATATGTCGAAGACTTTGTGGGAAACCACAGAGACTTCGACATTTTTTTTGTCCAAAACTGCCTATAATAGACTTTGCTTGAGTACCAAATCGCTTTTGTAGC
Source organism: Faecalimonas sp. (assembly GCA_036307525.1). GTDB lineage: Bacteria > Bacillota > Clostridia > Lachnospirales > Lachnospiraceae > Faecalimonas. The sequence goes on along the minus strand of JAXJXL010000106.1, from coordinate 7,047 downwards.
GAAAGAGAAAGCAGGTGGAATGTGTACTACGAATTATATGTTGATGTATTGTTTTTAGTGAATTTCATGATGGATTACATATTACTTTTGATTGTAAAGAAGATATGTCAGTGTTCTGCCACACACGGAAATATCTTTCTGGGAGCCATAATTGGTTCTCTTTTCACATGTATAATTGTAATTCTGCCGATTCCCTATGCATTTGTAAAATTCGTATTATTCCACATGTTTGTAAATACGTGCATGATTCGAGTGGGACTAAAAATCAAAACCATACGCGCTTTTTTGAAGGCATTTATTATGTTGTACGTTGGAGGATTTCTGCTTGGAGGAATCATGGAATATTTTAGACAGTATGTTCGCGTGGGAAGCCTGTTTTTCCTCATTGCAATTGTATCATACTACATGGTTCTGGGAGTCTGGAAATTCACTTCTTATCTACAGAGATGGAATCAGACTCATTACACAGTGGATTTGTACTTGAATGACCAAATGTATCAGGTGCGAGGGCTCATAGATACAGGAAATGGTCTTCGAGACCCTATCAGTGGACAGCCAATTAGCGTATTAGAACGAAAAATGGCCAGAGCACTTTTGGAAAAAAAGGCAGAAAAAAACTTTCGATATGTTCCTTATAGAACCATTGGGAAGGCGGAGGGCGTACTACCCGTTTTTCGAGTGGACCGGATGTGTATACACAAGGATACTGATTATTGGGTTGAAAATCCTTTGATAGGTATTAGTGAGGAGAAAGTTTCAGCAGAGGGAGAGTATGAAATGATTTTAAATCCGAATCTATTTTAGGAGGAATTAAGATGTTTATGAAGTTAGCCGTGCCAAAACGGTTTATCCGGACTTTATTATTTCCGGAAAGTATGGAGTTACATTACATAGGTGGGACAGATGTTTTGCCTGCTCCATTGGGGGTGGATGAAGAAAACGCTGCAATATTAGAGTTGGGAACGGAAAAAGACGAAGAGGCGAAGAAGTTATTAATTGAGCACAATCTTCGTTTAGTAGTATATATTGCGAAAAAATTTGACAACACCGGAATTGGTGTTGAGGATTTAATTTCTATCGGGACAATAGGGTTAATTAAAGCGATTCATACGTTTAACCCTAATAAAAACATTAAACTAGCAACCTACGCATCACGTTGTATAGAGAACGAAATATTAATGTATTTGCGAAGAAATAATAAGACGAAATTAGAAGTTTCCATTGATGAGCCGTTGAATGTGGATTGGGATGGAAATGAATTGTTGCTTTCTGACATTTTGGGGACAGATGAAGATGCGATATACAGGGATATGGAGGATGAGGTAGAAAGAAAACTGCTGGTACGGGCAATTAATTGTTTGTCAAGTAGAGAGAAAATGATTGTGCAGATGAGATATGGACTAGATTCCCATGATGGACAGGAGAAGACACAAAAGGAGGTTGCGGACCTTTTAGGCATATCCCAATCCTATATTTCCCGTTTAGAAAAGAAAATTATGCAAAGGTTAAAAAGAGAAATGGTACGATTTGAAATATAAAAATCTGTTCAAGCGTGCAAAGTTCATGATATAATGTTAGTAGATATTAGAAAAAAAGGAGCGGATGGCTTATGAAACTTACATTTATCGGTGCAGCCCATGAGGTGACGGGTAGTTGTCATTTATTAGAAGCAAACGGAAAGAACATTTTGGTAGACTGTGGAATGGAGCAGGGGCCTGACTTATATGAGAATCAGGAGGTTCCGGTTGCCGCAGGAGAGATTGATTTTATTCTTTTGACGCATGCTCACATCGATCATTCCGGATTGATTCCGCTGATGTGCAAGCATGGGTTCAAAGGGGAAATTGTGACCACCTTTGCGACAGCTGATTTGTGCAATATAATGTTGCGAGACAGTGCACACATTCAGGAGTTTGAAGCAGAGTGGAGGAATCGAAAGGCGAGACGTTCCGGTGCGCCTCTGTATGAGCCTTTGTATACCACACAGGATGCCATCTCCGCCATTGGTCTTTTATCGCCATGCGATTATGGCCAGAAGATAGAACTGTGTCAAGGAATTGAAGTTCGTTTTAATGACGTAGGACATTTGCTTGGGTCTGCCAGCATAGAAGTGTGGATTGCAGAAGAAGGTGTCTCTAAGAAAATTGTTTTTTCAGGAGACGTGGGAAATATCGACCAACCGATTTTAAATGACCCGTCTGTGGTGAAGGAAGCGGATTATATCGTTATTGAATCGACTTATGGTAATCGTGTGCATAGTGAGGAAAAACCGAATTATTTAGGCGAATTTACGCGTATATTAAAGGAAACATTTTTAAAAGGCGGAAATGTGGTAATTCCATCCTTCGCGGTTGGAAGAACACAGGAAATCTTGTACTTTATTCGTGAAATTAAGGAACAGAATTTACTGCCGGAATTTCCGAATTTTGAAGTATATGTAGACAGCCCGCTGGCAATTGAAGCAACCAATGTGTTTACAAAAAATAGTCGGGCATGTTATGACGCGGAAGCGCTGAAATTGATTGAGAAGGGTGTAAATCCACTGGTATTTCCGGGATTAAAGTTGTCTGTAACCAGTGATGATTCTAAGTTGATTAATTTTGATGCTAATCCAAAAGTGATTATCTCCGCTTCTGGTATGTGCGAGGCAGGGCGTATCCGTCATCATCTAAAGCATAATTTGTGGAGGCAGGAGTGTACGGTACTGTTTGTTGGATATCAGGCAATGGGTACACTTGGAAGGAAATTGATTGACGGAGCATCTGCGGTGAAGCTCTTTGGTGAGAATATTGAAGTTGCAGCTAAAATCGAGTCTTTAAAGGGTGTTAGCGGTCATGCGGATATGGATGGTCTGCTTAAGTGGCTAAAGGGATTTGAGTCGGATGTACAGCATGTGTTTGTGGTCCATGGGGAGGATGCTGTTACAGATGAATTTGCACAGACAATTACGGATACCTTCGGTTATAAAGCCTTTGCACCGCATTCAGGCGGGTGTGTCGATTTGGCAAGCAATGAAATTATCTCAGCAGGAATTCGAGTTGCCAAGAAGAAAGCAGAGAAACCGACCCAGGTTCGCTCACAGAATGCATTTAACCGTCTGGTACTCGCATGCAAGCGTCTCATGACGGTTGTTATGAAGTGCGAAGGCATGGCGAATAAGGATTTGGCCAAGTTTGAAGGACAGATTCAAAATCTGGTGGATAAATGGGATATGAAGGATTGATGCTTTGCATCAATTCTTCAAATAATTCCGCATGGTTTTAAGTGCATGCTTCTCAAGACGGCTTACTTGGGCTTGAGAAATATCGATTTCTTCAGCAACTTCCATCTGGGTTTTGCCCTCGTAAAAACGAAGCTTGATAATGTAACGCTCACGTTCATTTAAACACTTCATAGCTGCCTGCAAGGCTAATTCTTCAATCCAATTTTCTTCCCGATTCTTTTTATCGCTAATTTGGTCCATTACATATAACGCATCTTCTCCATCGTTATAGACGGGTTCCTGCAGGCTCATAGGTGTCTGAATGGCATCCATTGCAAACACAATATCTTCTTTAGGAATTCCAATCTCATCCGCAATTTCCTGTACGGTTGGTTCTTTTAAATTCTTCTTAAGATAATTCTCCTTTGCATAAATTGCTTTGTAAGCTATATCTCTTAACGAACGGCTCACTCGAATGGAACTGTTATCGCGCATATATCTGCGAATTTCACCAATAATCATCGGAACCGCATAGGTTGAAAATTTCACATCTAATTCCGTATTAAAGTTATTGATTGCCTTAATCAAGCCTACGCAGCCTATTTGAAATAAGTCATCCACATTTTCATTGCTGTTTGCAAAACGTTTGATAACGCTAAGGACAAGTCTTAAATTCCCTTTAATATATTCTTCTTTCGCTTCCTGATCCCCCTGCTTAATTCTTGCAAAGAGTTCCTTCTTCTCATCTTCCTTTAACAATGGAAGCTTTGACGTATCCACACCACAGATTTCCACTTTATTAAGAGCCATCTTGTTATCCTCCTACTATATTTCGTAATAGTAAAATGATGCACAGGATGGCACGAAACTATTCTGTTCTATATGAAAATAAAAAAACTTTTAGCCCTTGACAAACAACTATTGAAATTTGCGTATGTTCATACTATGATAAAGGTATAAACTTGAATAGGAGGGACATCATGTACAAAGCATGCATTTTTGACCTAGATGGTACATTGACAGATACATTAGAGTCGTTGACCTATTCTGTGAATGCCACCTTAAGTGAACTGGGCCTATCTCAGATTACGGATGAGCAATGCAAAGCCTTTGTAGGAAGCGGAGCGCGCAAATTAATTGAGCGTTCACTGAAGGCTGCGGGAGATCCCGAACTTCTTCATGTGGAGAAAGCAATGGAAGTGTATGGAAGGATTTTTAAAGAAAATTGCACCTATCACGTTGCGCCATATGAAGGGATTGTAGAGATGTTGGATACACTGAAGACTTTGGGAGTCCGTTTGGCAGTTTTGTCCAATAAACCGCATTTGCAGACGAAGGATGTTGTGGCAACTTTCTTTGGAACAGATACATTTGTCTGTGTGCAAGGGCAGCAGGAGGGTATTCCGAGGAAACCTGACCCATCAGCAGTCTTTATGATTGCCAATGAACTGAATGCAGCATGTGAAGAGTGTCTTTATATCGGAGACTCAGATGTGGACATGCAGACAGGGAATGCAGCAGGAACAACAACAATCGGTGTAACCTGGGGATTCCGATCGAGAGAGGTCTTGAAGGAAAACGGTGCAGTATATATTGTAGACGAGGCTGAAGAAATAATTTCAATTGTAAAAGGAGAAAAATAACATGTACGAATATGATGAAGAATGCTTGAAGATTTTTTTGAAGAAACAATTACAATTATTTGACGAACCAGTGGCAGAGACAATGGAAGAAGCAGAGGCGTTTTTAGAGGACTGTATGGCAGTTGTAGTAGATTCACTTAAGGAAGTGAGAGACTATTTTGAGGAGAACGGTATAGATATTTCTGACATGGGAAATGATGACTTAGAAGAAGCCTCAGAAGTGTTTGTTTTGCCAAGTGGAAGATACCTCATTGTAGAAGGATAAATAACGAAAGGAAATAATAAAACATGTATAACGGAAATGAAAATATTGTAGTTTGTGACCATCCATTGATTAAACACAAAATTACAATGCTAAGAAACAAGGAAACAGGAACCAATGAATTTCGTGCGATTGTAGAGGAAATTGCAATGCTTATGGGCTACGAGGCACTTAGAGATTTAGAGCTCCAGTATGTGGATGTTGAGACTCCACTTGAAACTGCAAGTTGTCCTGTAATTGCTGGAAAGAAACCTGCCATCGTGCCAATCTTAAGAGCTGGACTTGGCTTGGTTGGGGGACTTCTCAAGTTAATGCCGGCGGCTAAGATCGGACATATAGGGCTGTACCGTGACGAGGAAACACATGAGCCGCATGAATATTATTGCAAACTTCCGGCACCGATTGAACTTCGTAAAATCTTTGTGGTTGACCCAATGCTTGCGACAGGTGGTTCTGCCGTGGCAGCCATTGATTTTATTAAGCAACATGGCGGAAAGGATATTACATTTATGTGTGTGATTGCAGCACCGGAAGGCGTTGAAAAGTTACAAAAAGCACATCCGGACGTAAAAATCTTTATTGGTAATCTTGATAGAGAACTGAATGAAAATGCATACATTTGTCCGGGACTTGGTGATGCAGGAGATAGAATCTTCGGAACAAAATAAGAGACAAAAAAAGCTTCTCGCTTATGTCAGCGAGAAGCTTTTTGCATGTCCATATTTAATTTTCTTCATCAAATACATAATCCTTGCCAGGAAGAATTACATTTAAGATGATACCGGTTAAAGCACCAACTGCTAGTCCTGAAAGACTGATTGTAATTTGTCCAAGCTGGAATGCAATGTCTCCCGCTCCGTTGTACTTGATACCAATAGAAAGTACCAGAATCAAGGCTGCGATAATAACGTTACGAGATTTTGTGAAATCTACTTGATTTTCTACAATGTTGCGAACACCGACTGCAGAAATCATACCGTAAAGTATCAGGGAAATACCACCTACTGTTGCAGTTGGCATTGATTGGATGACTGCAGCGAACTTCGGACAGAAGGAGAAGAAGATTGCAAAATATGCTGCTAATCTTACGACAAATGGGTCATAAACCTTTGAAAGATTTAACACGCCTGTATTTTCACCGTATGTTGTATTAGCAGGTGCTCCGAAAAGAGAAGCAAGAGAAGTAGCAAGTCCATCTCCAAGTAAGGTTCTGTGAAGTCCAGGATCTTTAATATAGTTCTTGCCGGTTGTGGAGGAAATTGCAGAAATGTCTCCGATATGTTCCACAATCGTTGCAAGTGCAATCGGCATAATGGTAATGATTGCAGTAATTAATTTAGATGCATCAAAGTTGTCGAACAGAGCGAGTACAGTCATCTCTCTGTGAATTGGAATTCCAATCCAATCAGCACTTGCCACGCCTGAGAAATCAACTTCACCGGCGAAGATACCTACAATGTAGGAAGCAACCACACCAATTAAGATAGGAACAATTTTAATCATGCCCTTACCGAAGATATTACATAAGATAACAACTACGATTGCAACAAGAGCTACACCCCAGTTTGAAGAACAGTTAGCGATTGCAGATTGAGAAAGTGTCAAACCAATCGCAATAATAATTGGACCTGTAACAATTGGTGGGAAGAATTTCATGACTTTTCCGGCAGAAAACAGTTTAAACAATGCTGCCAGAACCAGATAAAGTAAACCTGCACAAGCCACACCGAAACATGCGTATGGTATCATTTCGATGTTTGATGAACCGTCTTTCAGCATAGGAGCAATTGCGCCGTAGCCGCCTAAGAATGCGAAAGAGGAACCTAAGAATGCAGGAACTTTTCCTTTGGTTAACAAGTGAAACAGGAGTGTTCCTAAACCTGCGAATAACAGAGTTGTAGAAACATCCAAGCCTGTGAGTAGTGGAACCAGAACGGTTG
>JAXJXL010000105.1:0-2756 GCA_036307525.1 Faecalimonas sp. | reverse complement strand
GACATGCACCAAATGGGTTATTAAATGAAAATGTTCTTGGTTCAATCTCTTCAATACTGATATTGCAGTCCGGACAAGAAAAGCTCTGGCTAAATTGGATTGGTTCCCCGCCAATCACATCTACAAGCAAAAGTCCCTCTGCAAGCTCCATAACATTTTCGATAGAGTCAGTCATACGTTTTTCAATACCCGGACGTACTACAAGTCGGTCCACAATAATCTCAATATTATGTTTGATATTCTTATCCAAAGGGATATCCTCGGTCAATTCATAGAGATTGCCATCCACGCGCACACGCACATAGCCACTCTTCTTTGCACGCTCTAATAGTTTCTCATGACGGCCTTTCTTTCCGCGCACAACTGGTGCCAAAAGCTGAATCTTGGTCCCTTCCGGCAGCTCCATAATCTGGTCCACCATCTGGTCCACCGTCTGTTTCTTAATCTCTTTCCCACATTTCGGACAGTGAGGGATACCAATTCTTGCATATAGCAGACGGAAATAATCATATATTTCAGTCACTGTTCCAACGGTAGAACGTGGGTTGCGGTTGGTGGTTTTCTGGTCAATGGAAATGGCCGGAGACAGACCTTCGATGCTCTCTACGTTTGGCTTTTCCATCTGTCCGAGGAATTGTCTCGCATAGGAAGACAAGGATTCCATGTATCTTCTCTGCCCCTCCGCATAAATGGTGTCAAAGGCAAGGGATGACTTACCCGAACCACTAAGCCCTGTCAAAACGACTAATTCATTACGCGGGATATCAATATCTATATTTTTCAAGTTGTGCTCATTGGCACCACGTATTTTGATATATTTCTTGTTATCCATATTTTACTGTATGCTCCTTTTATCTCATGTCATGTGCATTGCACATGCTACACTCCAGATAGGTGCACATATTCTCACAATGTGGCATCATATCTCAATCTAGTGCTTGATATACTTGCTTTAATTCAACCATCTTATCACGCAGTCCTGCCGCCGCTTCAAAGTTAAGCTCTGCCGCAGCCTTTCGCATTTGTTTGGAAACATCTTTAATTAATTTCTCCAGTTCCGTCTTACTCATAGATTCCGGATCCTTTTCCATGCGAAGCTCCTCCGCTGCAACCTTCTTAGAAATGCTAATCAGGTCGCGGACTGCTTTTCGAATGGTCTGTGGTGTAATACCATGCTCTATATTATACTCCATCTGCAATTTTCGTCTACGCTCAGTTTCTTCCATTGCACGTCTCATAGAATCTGTAATGGTATCCGCATACATAATGACATGCCCTTCTGAATTACGGGCTGCACGGCCAATGGTCTGGATGAGTGACGTCTCCGAACGAAGGAAACCTTCCTTGTCCGCATCCAAAATGGCAATCAGAGTAATCTCCGGAATATCCAAACCTTCTCGCAAAAGATTAATACCCACAAGAACATCAAATACATCCAAACGCATATCGCGGATAATCTCCGTTCGCTCTAAGGTATCGATATCAGAGTGGAGATATTTCACACGAATACCAAGTTCACGCATATAATCCGTCAAATCCTCTGCCATACGCTTCGTCAATGTGGTAATCAACACCTTATTCTTATTCGCTATCTCTTTATTCACTTCCCCAATCAAATCATCAATCTGGCCTTCAATAGGGCGTACTTCTACCACCGGGTCCAAAAGTCCCGTCGGACGGATAATCTGCTCTGCACGAAGGAGTTCATTTTGCTCCTCGTATTTGCCAGGTGTAGCTGAAACGAAAAGCATCTGATTCACTTTTCCTTCAAACTCACCAAAGTTCAATGGACGGTTGTCCTTCGCAGATGGCAAACGAAAACCATAGTCCACCAGCGTAGATTTTCTCGACTGGTCACCATTGTACATAGCCCCCAATTGCGGAATGGTCATGTGAGACTCATCAATCATAATCAGAAAATCATCTGGGAAATAATCAATTAATGTGTGTGGTGGTTGCCCTGGTTCAAGTCCTGTCAAATGTCTGGAATAGTTCTCGATTCCGGAACAAAATCCTGTCTCTCGCATCATTTCTATATCAAAATTGGTACGTTCAGCAATACGCTGTGCCTCCAACAATTTATCCTCACTTTTAAAATAGCGCACCCGTTCTTCTAATTCATCCTCAATTTCATGAATGGCACGATTCATGCTGTCCTGGGACACTACGTAATGAGATGCAGGGAAAATCACCATATGCTCTAATGCGGCCTTAATCTCTCCTGTCAGCACATCTATCTCTGTAATTCTGTCGACCTCATCCCCGAAAAATTCCACACGGTAGGCCTTGCTTTCCGAATATGCCGGAAATATTTCCAATACATCCCCATGTACGCGGAAGGTTCCACGCTTAAAATCCATCTCATTGCGGTCATATTGGATATCAATAAGCTTTCGAATCACTTCGTCACGGTCTTTTATCATACCCGGGCGAAGGGATATCACCATCTCTTTATAATCAATTGGCGAACCCAGGCCATAGATGCAAGATACACTGGCTACGATTATGACATCCCGGCGTTCTGATAGTGCCGCTGTTGCAGAGTGGCGCAGTTTATCAATTTCATCATTGATGGACGAATCTTTGGCAATATAAGTATCTGAAGAAGGCACGTAAGCTTCCGGTTGGTAATAATCGTAGTAGCTAACAAAATACTCCACCGCGTTATCCGGGAAGAACTCCTTGAATTCACCGTAAAGCTGTGCTGCCAAGGTCTTATTATGTGCAATCACCAAGGTTGGTTTATTCAGTTTTTC
>JAXJXL010000104.1:0-2735 GCA_036307525.1 Faecalimonas sp. | reverse complement strand
TCAAATTTCGCTTTCAGTTTTTCGGTTAGTAATCCCATAATGTTACCTCCTTTCCTGTTTCCTTAAGTATGACTTCGGAGAAATGCAAAGGAGTTCAGCGATTCCGCATGATTCTTATGATTCAAAATTTCTACTAAATTTCCTCATAACTATTTTCCCTAAAAATTCTCTCATAAGTTTTTTCATCCAAAAAGAAAGGAATACAGAACATGATAACGAACCCTGAAGCACTCATAATTACAGAAGTATCACAACAGGCATTTATTGAGATGTTCAAGCAGTATATTCGTGATGTTTTAGGATAAAGAATCCCGATTCGGATTCAACAAAAACCAGCGATTTTACAAAATTTCCTCATAAGTAAATTTTCAGACCAAAACAGCAAAAACCGCACTACGGAAGACCATTCGTAGTGCGGTTTCTTGTCAGAACGGAGAAATGTTTCAAGTTTTTTCGTTCCTACAGTAATTATGAGCAATTAAAAAAAGATATGAGGAAATTTTGTAATTTCCTCATATCTTCATTATCATTGATTTTTGATTCACAAACTGTTCGACATATTGGAATTTGTCAATACCTATTACCATAAAGATATTTATTTGAAATTCTCTTTTGTGTTTCCAAATATTTTGTAACGTTTTCATCATAATCAGGATAATTATAACCAAGTGAATCTGCCACTTTTTTAGATATTTTTTTGAACAAACATAGACACAAATCAAACGATTTCCACATTTCTTCATACGAACTCATTGAATATGTATTTAGTAAGTTATCCCACAATTCTTTTGAAATATGCTTATCTAAAAATTTATAGTTTTTACCCAAACTGAAATTAAATCCTTTTTCAGTACCGACATACCAACTAATCATCCTAAGAAGCTCATGACGTAATACTTCATTCATATGGTCTATTGCAAATAGTATTTCACCACGAAGTAAGCCCTTGGATACATATGTTGCAACATTCCAAAATTCGTTACAACAGTCATCAAACTTTCTTTCTGTTGGACACTTAATGTAATAATCTTCATCTGTGGGAACTATTTCTGTTTTAATCATATTATCTTTATCTAACATGATTTTTACAAGTTTATCGCGAGTAAGATACTCCTCAAGCATTGAAACAGGTAACAAAGTTAAATCAATCTTTACACCATCATCAAAAAGCATTATATAAGAAAATCCTTTTTCTTCTGGAGGAAATAATTCCATATCTTCAGGTTTTTGCATCATAATTCTGTTACCAAAAACACTAAGCCAGTCATCGCTTTTCAAAAATTCTCCCATATCTATAACAAAAAAAGTAATATCATAATCTTGAAGATTGTCTTTTGGTATATTAACATTAGTGCGAGACCCCTCAAGAGTTACAATTCTAATTCTCTCATCTTGAAAAGCAAAATTCAAAACTAAATCGTATATTTCTTTTTCAGTCCTCATTTCATTCACCTCAATAAAATTATATCACAAAAAAAAGATTGATTCTAACTGTTCTTATAATTTGATAACCGCATCAAGGCAGAGCGTAAGTGCATATTCGTATGCATTACCGCCCCAGTTTCTTTCGTCGTATTTGTCAACATCTGCAAGACTGTCTGCGGTATAAAGTATCATACCCCAGGTTGCCCCTCTGAAATCAGCACAGGCCGCCAGAGCAGAACATTCCATTTCTACAACTGCACAGCCTTCACTTTTGCGATAAGCCACCTTTTCTTTGGTTTCACGGAAAAATCCATCCGTTGACCAGGTTATAACCTCCTGATATTTCATACTATGCTCAAGAATGGTTTCTTCAATTGCTTTTCTTGCCTTCTCGCTGATTTCCACAAATCGAGAAGGGGGCGCATAGTGATAAGATGTTCCCTCATCACGCAGAGCCTTGTTTGGTACGAGGAATGTACTTTCGGGGAACTTTTCCAGAGCACCGCAACTACCTGCCGAGATTACCTCTCTTACACCATAACCAATCAGCCAATCAAGTATCTGTGTGGCTGCTGCCGCACCAACGGGTGCTTGACAAAGCACAATGTCCTCACCCTTGTATTTGGTGATGTAAATGGGATAATGCTTCGTTGCACTCTCAAAAGTGGATACCTGTTTGGTATCACTTTTACTGGCATATTCATCTATGTAAGCACCAAGAAATGCGAACACACATTTCTTGGGTAAGTTCAAACCAAGATTTTCATGAGTGGGATTAAGAACTGCTGTCTGCTCTGTATCAAACTCCAAAATCGGTATTTCGTTTTTAATAATAGCCATACTATCTCTCCGTCAAATTCTTATTTATCGAATAGATTATACCATAAATATGTGGAAATTTCAATAAATACAACTTTATCGGTCAGCAAGGTTTATAACCTTCTTCTTTTGCCTAATAGCCTTATCTACCATTTTACCCGAACCACCGAAGGAATGTTTTACATAGCAAATAACAATGTCGGATTCTTTCAACATCAGGTCATTTCTTCGGGAGATAGCAAACCGCAAAGGCGCTGTTTCCATTCCTTCAAGGTAAACCGTTTCTTCGGGCTTCAGGGTGGAATATTCCTCTTTTTTTGGTAAGTAAGCAATACAAACAGAATAAGTTATATGGGGGTATTCTTCATTTAACTCTCGGAGAACCGATAAAACCATATAGTCAAACGAACCCTGATTACCTACAAGGAAATCAACGGCTTCGCCTGTTTCAATCAGGTTGCGAATTTCATTGACTAAATACGGTCTTATTT
>JAXJXL010000103.1:0-6246 GCA_036307525.1 Faecalimonas sp. | reverse complement strand
GGAAAAGGCCACGAGGATTATCAGGAAATCAAGGGCGTGAAATATGATATGGATGAGCGCGTGTTGATTGCCGAAGTTGTCAAAGAAAGTAAGAGAGAGAACTTAATCCGATAAGATGAATTTGGATTTCGAATAAAGATAAAGAAAAGGAGCAGTACCCATGTACGCCAAGGTTATCGTAGACATTGTTCATGAGCAACTGGATAAAGTATTCGAGTACCACATTCCTTCTGAATTAGAAGGAGTGCTAAAGGTGGGCATGGAAGTAGTTGCGCCTTTTGGAAATGGGAACCGAGAAATTAGTGGTTACATTGTGGAAATCAGTGAGATATGTGAGTTTGACCCTGCAAAGGTCAAGGATATTCTAAGACCTGCATCCAAGAGAAATGCTATTGAGGAGAATTTGATTGCACTTGCAGCCTGGATGAAGGAACACTACGGTGGAACTATGATTCAGGCGCTGAAGACGGTTCTTCCTGTAAAGAAGGAAACGGTGATACGCGAGAAACGATATGTCCGTCTGCTGCTGGATGAAGATGCGGGCAGAGCAAAATTAGCAGAATTTTTAAGTGATTTGCGCATGAAATCCAGAGCAAGAGTTATGGCAGCTCTATTAGAAAATCAGGTTTTAGAGCAGGAATTCATTATCAAGAAACTAAATGTTTCCAAATCTGTGATTGATGCGTTAGATAAGCAGGGTGTTGTCGGAATCGAGTCGGAGCAGGTTTTTCGTAATCCGATTAAGGAAAGTAAGGCTGCATGGGAGCCGATTGAATATAATGAAGAACAACAGAATGCCATTGACTGTTTCCGAGAAGACTATTTAAAGGGGGAAAAGAAAACCTACCTTTTGTATGGTGTAACCGGGAGTGGCAAAACGGAAGTTTATATGGAAATGATTGCCCGTGTCCTTCGCGACGGCAAGCAGGCAATTGTATTGATACCGGAAATTGCATTAACCTATCAAACGGTCATGCGTTTCTATCGAAGATTTGGCAATCGCATTTCCATATTAAATTCGAGAATGACTGATGGGGAGCGCTACGACCAGATGATGCGTGCAAAAGAGGGCGCAATCGACATTATGATTGGACCACGTTCTGCACTATTTACGCCATTTCCTAACTTAGGATTGATTGTCATAGATGAGGAGCATGAGCATACTTATAAAAGCGAGCAGATGCCAAGGTATCATGCGAGAGAAACTGCAATCAAACGAGCAGAGTTAGAGGGTGCAAGCGTGGTGCTTGGTTCAGCCACACCGTCATTGGAAAGTTTTTATCGGGTACAGTGTGGGGAATACGAAATGTTTACTTTGAAGGAACGTTCCAAAAAACAAAGTCTGCCGGAAGTCTATACCGTGGATATGCGGGAAGAATTAAAAGCAGGCAACCGTTCTATTATAAGTGATAAATTGCGGGAACTCATGCAAGACCGTTTGGATAAAAAGCAGCAGATGATGTTATTTATTAATCGCAGAGGATATGCAGGATTTATCTCTTGTCGTTCCTGTGGTTATGTGGCAAAATGTTCTCATTGCGATGTGTCTTTGACATCACATCGAGGTGGCAAATTGGTTTGCCATTATTGTGGATATGAAGAGAAAGCGTATGAGGTTTGTCCGGAGTGTGGTTCCAAACATATCGGGGGATTCCGAGCGGGAACACAGCAGATAGAGGATTTGGTAAAAGCAGAATTCCCGCAGGCCAGAGTGCTGCGTATGGATATGGATACCACCAGAGAAAAAGATGGTTTTGAAAAAATATTGGAAGCCTTTGCAAATGGTGATGCCGATATCTTGATTGGAACCCAGATGATTGTAAAAGGGCATGATTTTCCAAATGTTACGTTGGTAGGCGTGCTGGCAGCAGATTTATCCTTGTATGCGGATGATTACCGTGCGGGTGAGCGAACCTTCCAGTTGCTTGCGCAGGCGGCAGGACGGGCAGGAAGAGGCAGTGAAAAGGGTGAGGTTGTCATTCAAACCTACAGTCCTGATCACTATGCCATAGAGACTGCGGCAAAGCAGGATTATGAGGCATTTTATGAGGAAGAGATTTCTTATAGAAAATTGATGGGATATCCGCCGGTGGACCAACTGTTGGCAGTTTTGGCAGAAGGTGAGGACGAAGAGCTTCTTGAAACAGCCTGTTCTTATTTGAAAAAATATGCAGAGCGGGTAGGCAAACAGGAGGTGCATATCATCGGTCCGGCCAGTCCATATGTCGGGAAGGTGAACAACGTGCATCGAAGGGTTTTGTATTTCAAACATCCTAAAAATGAAATGCTAACCTTGATGAAGGATAAATTAGAGCAATATATAGAAGTAAACGCAGGGTTTAAGAAACTCCGCATTCAATTTGATTTTAACCCAATGAATATATTTTAAAGGAGACTGAAAAAATGGCAATTAGAGAAATTCGAACAATGGGTGATGAAGTACTTACAAAAACATGTAAAGAAGTGAAGATGATGACACCTCGCATGGCAATTCTTATTGAAGATATGTTGGATACCATGTACGAAGCACAAGGTGTTGGCCTTGCGGCACCACAGGTAGGCGTACTTCGAAGAATTGTAGTGATTGATGTTGGAGAAGGCCCAATCATTTTAATCAATCCGGAGATTTTGGAAACGTCAGGAGAGCAGACAGGAGATGAAGGATGCCTTAGTGTGCCTGGAAAAGCAGGCTGCGTCACTCGTCCAAATTTTGTGAAAGTAAAAGCTCTAGATGAAAATATGGAAGAAGTGATTTACGAAGGTGAAGGCTTGCTTGCAAGAGCCTTTTGTCATGAGATTGACCATTTAGACGGACATTTATACGTGGAAAAAGTGGAAGGAGAAATTCACGATGTGACGTATGAAGATGAGGAAATGGAAGAAGAATAAGGAGGAAGGCTAATGAAAGTAATTTTTATGGGAACTCCTGATTTTTCCGTGGGAACTTTGGAGGCTTTGGTAGAAGCAGGACACGAAGTGGTTCTTGCAGTGACTCAGCCGGACAAACCAAAAGGCAGAGGAAAAGAGATGCAGTTCACACCTGTGAAGGAATGTGCACAAAAAAATAACATTCCTGTATATCAACCAAGAAGGGTGAGAGAGCCGGAGTGTATCGAGGAGCTTCGGAAATATGAGGCAGATATAATGGTCGTTGTAGCATTTGGGCAGATTTTACCAAAAGAGATTTTGGAAATGTGCGAATATGGTTGTGTGAATGTACACGCATCCTTGCTTCCGAAATACCGTGGTGCAGCGCCGATTCAATGGGCAATCATTGACGGAGAGGAAGTAACCGGAGTTACAACAATGCAGATGGATGAAGGTTTAGATACAGGAGATATGTTACTCAAAACCGAGATTCCAATTGACCCTAAGGAAACAGGAGGCAGCCTTCATGATAAGCTCTCAGAGGCAGGGGCAAAGCTCTGCGTCGAGACATTAAAGGCTTTGGAAGAGAAAACAGTGACTCCGATTCCACAAGGAGAAACCACAACTGCATATGCAAAAATGTTGGATAAGCAGTTGGGAAATATTGATTGGAGCAAGGACGCAAAGGCGATTGAACGTTTGATTCGCGGTCTTTCACCGTGGCCAAGTGCTTATACTAATTGGAATGAGAAGGTAATGAAAATCTGGGATGCCTGTGCAATAGAAGAAGCCCCAAAAGCAGAAGGCGCAGCACCTGGAACGATTGTAAAAGTAGAAAAGGACGCTTTTTACGTGCGGACTGGGGATGGCTTCTTAAAAGTATGTGAGCTTCAGATTCCTGGTAAGAAACGTATGGATGCGGGCGCATTTATGAGAGGGTATCAAGTCAGAGAAGGAGAGATTTTAGGCTAATGTTTTATCCATATTATTCATTTTATTTTGATCCAACATATATATTAGTGTTGATTGGCGTGGTGTTGAGTTTGCTTGCATCAGGTCTTGTAAAAAGTACATTTTCCAAATATTCGAAAATGAGAAATGCGCGTGGAATCACAGGCGCAGAGGCTGCTGAACAGGTGCTCCATAGAGCAGGTATTTACGATGTGAGAGTAGAGCGTGTAGGAGGGAATCTGACAGACCATTACGACCCGAGAAGCAAGGTGCTTCGTCTTTCGGATACGGTCTATGGAAGTACTTCCGTGGCAGCAGTAGGGGTTGCAACCCACGAGTGCGGACATGCCATTCAGCATGCAAGAGGGTATGCACCACTTAAGCTTAGAAGTACACTTGTGCCGATTGCAAATTTCGGTGCTCAAATTGCATGGCCGTTGATTCTGATTGGTTTATTGTTTGGCAGTCAGTCTTCTAGCTTGTTTATCAATTTAGGAATTATTGCATTTTCAGGGGCTGTTTTATTTCAACTGATTACACTGCCTGTAGAATTTAACGCATCTAACCGTGCCATTCGTATGATTGCAGATAGCGGTATGATGCATGGAGAAGAAATTGTGGCGGCAAGAAAGGTATTAAATGCAGCTGCCCTTACTTATGTTGCAAGTGCAGCAACTGCGATTTTACAGCTCCTTAGAATCATCCTTTTAACAGGAGGCAGAAGACGGAATGACTAAGTCAGTGACGGAAAGAGAATTGGTGCTTGGTATTTTGCTCGAAGTGACAAGGGACGGCGAATATAGTCATGTCGCACTTCGCAATGTGTTGAATAAATATCAATATCTGGACAAGAAAGAACGCGCATTTATCACGCGGGTGACAGAGGGAACCTTGGAGCATATGATTGAGCTGGATTATATCATCAATCAGTTTTCTAAGGTCAAGGTAAATAAGATGAAACCTGTCATTCGCAATCTTATAAGAAGTGCGGTTTATCAATTGAAATACATGGACAGCGTTCCGAACTCAGCTGCCTGTAATGAGGCAGTAAAGCTGGCAACCAAGAAGGGTTTTTCCAACTTAAAAGGTTTTGTAAACGGGGTACTTCGCAATATTGAACGCAATCTGGAAACGATTACATATCCAGAAGAGACGAATGAGATAGAATATTTGCATGTGAAATATTCTATGCCGAAATGGATTTTAAAGCAGTGGCTACCAAAGTACGGCAGAGAAACAGTCGAGACAATGTTAGCAGATTTTCAAACAGAAAAACCGACTACCATTCGTTGTAATCTGAATCATATGTCGAAGGAACAACTGATAGAAGAACTGAAGACGGAAGGTGTACAAGTGCAGGAGCATCCCTATCTTCCTTATGCACTTATGATTTCGGGGTATGATTATCTGGCAGACTTGAAGGCATTCCAACAGGGGGCTTTTTATGTGCAGGATATCAGTTCTATGCTGGTATCTCATATTGCGGCGCCAAAAGAAGGAGAAAATATCATTGATGTCTGCGCAGCACCTGGTGGCAAGGCACTTCACATGGCGGAGTTCTTGCAGGGAACAGGCCATGTGGAAGCCAGAGATTTAACCGATTATAAAGTCAATCTAATTCAGGAAAATATTATGCGCTCCGGCATGAAGAATATAGAAGCAGTACGCTGGGATGCGACAGTTTTAGATGAAGATTCAGTAGAAAAGGCAGATGTTGTGATTGCAGATTTGCCATGTTCAGGACTTGGCGTTCTTGGAAAGAAGACTGATTTGAAATATAAGATGACAGAGCAGACGCAGGGAGAGCTTGTGAAACTGCAACGGGATATTTTATCAACTGTAAAGCAATATGTGAAGCCGGGCGGCACTCTGGTTTATAGCACCTGTACCATTCATGAAGCAGAGAATGAGGGAAATGTAGAGTGGTTTTTGAAAGGAAATCCGGAGTTTCAACTGGTATCTGTGAATTCGAGTGAGCAGTTGCAAGACAATGTTGCGCATGAAGGATGCCTGCAACTGCTTCCGGGCGTGCATGAAAGTGACGGATTTTTCATTGCGAAATTTAAGAAGGTGAAACATGGAGAAAAAAGATATTAGATCTTTGTCATTAGAAGAACTGAAGAGCGAAATGGAAGGCATTGGTGAAAAAGCATTTCGTGCCAAACAAATTTTTGAATGGTTGCATACAAAACTGGCAGATTCCTTTGAGGAGATGACCAATCTTTCTAAAGACTTGCGGGAGAAACTAGATGCCGCATACCGTATTCCAAGTGTGAAAATGCTGGAACGACAGGTATCAAAACTAGATGGAACAAACAAGTTCTTATTTCAATTGGAAGATGGAAATGTGGTGGAAAGTGTACTGATGCGATACAAGCATGGTAATTCCGTGTGTATTTCTTCACAGGTTGGTTGCAGAATGGGATG
>JAXJXL010000102.1:0-4748 GCA_036307525.1 Faecalimonas sp. | reverse complement strand
GAATAAGATTGATAAACCGGCAGCAAATATTGACAGAGTAAAACAAGAATTAACAGAATATGAATTGATTGCAGAAGACTGGGGTGGAAGTACAATCTTCGTACCTGTATCTGCAAAAACAGGTGAAGGTATTGAAGAATTAATGGAAATGCTTCTTTTAACAGCAGAAGTTGGCGAATTGAAAGCAAATCCAAACCGTCGTGCAAGAGGTCTTGTAATCGAAGCTGAGCTTGATAAAGGAAAAGGTCCTGTTGCAACTGTGCTTGTACAAAAAGGTACACTTCGCGTTGGTGATCCTATCGCAGCCGGAGCAGCTTACGGTAAGGTGCGAGCTATGATTGATGATAAGGGAAGACGCGTAAAAGAAGCTGGTCCATCAACACCGGTAGAAATCCTTGGACTGAACGATGTACCTAATGCAGGTGAAGTATTTGTTGGATGCGGTAATGAAAAAGATGCAAGAAGTTTTGCAGAAACATTTATTGCACAGAATAAAGCTAAATTAATTGATGATACTAAATCTAAGATGTCCTTGGATGATTTGTTTAACCAAATCCAGGCAGGAAATGTGAAGGAACTTAATATCATCGTTAAGGCTGACGTACAAGGTTCTGTAGAAGCTGTGAAACAAAGTCTTGTAAAACTGTCAAATGAAGAGGTTGCTGTAAAGGTAATTCATGGTGGTGTTGGTGCAATCAATGAATCAGACGTAACATTAGCATCTACATCAAACGCTATTATTATCGGATTTAACGTTCGTCCGGATGCAACTGCAAAGGATATTGCAGACCGCGAAGGTGTAGACGTAAGATTATATCGTGTCATTTACAATGCAATTGAAGACATTCAAGCGGCTATGAAGGGCATGCTTGACCCAGTGTTTGAAGAACAGGTACTTGGTCATGCAGAAGTACGTCAAACATTTAAGGCTTCCGGTGTTGGAACAATTGCCGGTTCATATGTACTAGATGGTATGTTTGAACGTGGATGTTCTGCACGTATTATCCGTGATGGTATCGTAATCTTTGATGGTGCACTTGCATCCTTAAAACGTTTCAAAGACGACGTGAAGGAAGTAAAAGCCGGATATGAATGTGGTTTTGTATTTGAAAGATTCAATGATATCAAAGAAGGCGACCAGGTTGAAGCTTATAAGATGGTAGAAATTCCAAGATAGAGAAGAGGCGTTATTTTGAGAAAGAATAGTATTAAAAATACAAGAGTCAATGTAGAGGTGCAGAGAGAACTAAGCAACATTATCCGTGGGGGAATCAAAGACCCACGGGTTGCTCCAATGACTTCTGTTGTTGCAGTAGAAGTAGCACCTGATTTAAAGACATGTAAAGCGTATATCAGTGTCTTTGGCGATGAAAAAGCACAGGCAGATACAATCAAAGGTTTGCAGAGTGCCGAAGGATATATCCGTCGTGAATTGGCAAGACAATTAAACATGCGCAATACTCCTGAAATTAAATTTGTTATGGATCAGTCCATTGCATACGGGGTTGCAATGTCAAAGAAAATTGATGATATTACAAAGGATATCAAAAACGAGGAAGAATAATATGTTAAATCATGTATTATCACAGGTAAATACAGTTGCTATCGGCGGTCATGTCAGACCGGATGGCGACTGTGTGGGTTCCTGTATGGGACTCTATCAATATATTAAAAAATGCTATCCATACATAAAGGTAGATGTATATTTGGAAGAAATACCGGATAGCTTTATCATGTTTGATGTTGTAAAAGATATTAAACATGAAGTTGCTGAAGATGCGAAATGTGATTTATTTATTGCATTAGATTGTGCAGATAAAAGTCGTTTGGGTTTCTCGGAGCATCTTTTTGATTCTGCAAACTATACCGTATGCGTAGACCATCACATTAGTAACATGGGATTTGCACAGGAAAATTACATTGTAGCTGAAGCAAGTTCTACGGCGGAATTAGTTTTCCGATTGATGCACAAGGAAGAGATTGATACTAACATTGCAGAGTGTTTATATCTTGGAATTGTTCATGATACCGGTGTGTTTCAGTATTCTTGTACATCTCCGGAAACGATGGAAGCGGCTGCATATCTCATGCGAAAGAACATTCGCGCTAATGAAATTATTGATAAGACTTATTATGAAAAAACATATGCACAGAATCGTGTGCTCGGACATGCGTTATTAAATAGTAAACTCACATTAAATAATCAATGTATTGTTTCTTATGTAACGAAAGACATCATGGATGAGTTCCAGGTTAAACAAAAGGACCTAGAAGGCATTGTGAGTCAACTTCGTGTCACACAGGGAGTTGAGGTTGCAATCTTTTTCTATGAAATAGGAGTAGATGAATATAAGGTCAGCCTTCGTGCGTCCGGTGATGTTGATGTGAGCAAAGTGGCACAAGTCTTTGGAGGAGGCGGCCATGTGAAAGCCGCCGGTTTAACCATGAAAGGTAAAGTTCAGGATATCATTGATGCATTGGTAGAGCAGATAGGTAAACAATTATGATACACGGCGTATTGAATATTTATAAGGAAAAGGGTTATACATCCCACGATGTTGTTGCAAAACTAAGAGGTATTGTAGGACAGAAAAAAATTGGACATACAGGGACTTTAGACCCGGATGCTGTGGGTGTACTTCCAGTTTGTCTCGGGAAAGCAACAAAGCTTTGTGATATGTTGACGGATAAAAATAAAACCTATGAAACAGTCATGCTTCTTGGAAGGGTTACAGACACTCAGGATGTTTCGGGAACGATTCTAAAGAAAAGCGACACAAGTGGCTTGAGTGAAACAACTGTCCGAAATGCAATTTATTCTTTCCTTGGGGACTATATGCAGATTCCACCTATGTATTCTGCATTAAAGGTGAATGGAAAGAAACTCTATGAACTTGCAAGAGAAGGCGTCGAGGTCGAGAGAAAAGCAAGACCTGTGAAGCTTCTTGATATTCAAATTAAAGAAATTAATCTTCCGAGGGTGCGGATGGTAGTCACTTGTTCAAAGGGGACTTATATCAGAACGTTATGTCATGATATTGGTGAACTACTGGAATGCGGGGCCTGTATGGAGGAACTCATTCGTACCAAGGTCAGTCGTTTTGATATCCAAGACGCTCTGACTTTAGAGCAGGTTTCGACATTGAAACAAGAAGAACGCTTGGGAGAAATCCTAACACCAATTGATGAGATGTTTTCAGAGTATGAAGCAGTTACATTAAAGGAGGAATTTATGTCCTTTGTCTATAATGGAAATGTGTTTTTTCCAAAGCATCTTAATCAGTATATAGAACTTACCGATGGGAAAATGGTTCGTGTATATGATGGTGATGGCAATTTTATTGCAATCTACAAATTTATAAAAGATAAATATTTATTTAAAATAGAAAAAATGTTTTATGCTTAGCAGCATAAAACGCTCCGCGCGGGTGCACACTCCGGCATATTGAAAGTGTCGCAAGCGACCGCCGGAGGCGCAAGAGTCTGTCGAGACAGACTCTATGTATAAAAAGGAGAAATATGCAATATATTAAAGGCATTGGAGCATATCAAAACAAAAGACAAACGGCCATTACGTTTGGTAAATTTGATGGCCTGCACCAGGGACACGAGTTGTTGATACAGCGGGTAGAAGAGCATCAAAAAGAGGATGACGTTGATGGAGTTGTTGTTGCATTTGATATGACTCCGTTGTTTCAAAAACAAAACAAGACACTGGAAGTACTACTGACAAACCCTGAAAAGGCGAAACTTCTTGAGGGACGAATCAATTATTTTGTAGACTGTCCTTTTGATGAAAATATTTCAAAGATAGAAGCGGAACGTTTCATCGAAGATGTTATAGTAGGTGTATTTCGTGCGAAATATATCGTGGTTGGTACAGATTTTCGTTTTGGGTATCAAAAGCGTGGGGATTACCATATGCTTCGGAAATATAGTGAAAAATATGGCTACAAAGTAGATGTTTTGAACAAAAAGCAGTACGAAGGAAGGGAGATAAGCAGTACCTATATAAGAGAGGAATTGAGCAAGGGAAATGTAGAACTTGTAAACAGACTTTTGGGGTATAATCTTGTTAAATAGTTGTTAAATAGTGATAAAAAATATTTGACAAACCATATAGTGCTATGATAATATGTCATGGTATGAAAAACCAAGGTTCGGTAATTGGACACTCCAACCGTTACTTAATCTTCGGTGTTATTTTTAAGAAAATAGGAGGAATGAAGCATGATTTCTAAAGAAAAGAAACAAGCAATCATGGCAGAATATGCCAGAACAGAAGGCGATACAGGTTCACCGGAAGTTCAAGTTGCTGTATTAACAGCAAGAATTAACGAATTAACAGAACACTTTAAATCAAATCCAAAGGATCACCACTCAAGAAGAGGTCTTCTTAAAATGGTAGGTCAAAGACGTGGTTTACTTGCTTACTTGAAGAAAACAGATATCGAAAGATACCGTTCTTTGATTGAAAGATTAGGATTAAGAAAATAATTAAAGTATTCAAATCATTACACAGACACACAACAACAACAATTTGGAAGCGGACTTAAAAAGGTCCGCTTCTTTATATTTGTGTTTTGAAATAATGTAATTGCTTGCTTTTTTGATAACATTAATGTATAATTGGTTCTAAGTCAATAGTTGGGGTGGGATTTTAACGAATCCCGCTCCATTGTTGCGTTTAAAGGCATTTTAGTGTTGCTATGCTCAAGTACCTGTTTTATTGCATGGCAAACAAACCT
>JAXJXL010000101.1:0-20211 GCA_036307525.1 Faecalimonas sp. | reverse complement strand
AGCTTTACCGTACTATTACCTAAAACCTTTGATTTTTCAGTAATAAATCGGAGTGACGTGATTCGAACACGCGACCTCTACGTCCCGAACGTAGCGCTCTACCAAGCTGAGCCACACTCCGCTATAATTACAAAATTTCTTATTAAAGAATAAAGAGTTTGCTTGCAAACTCTCGCGCGGGGCGCGGTTGCAACGCAACATCTTCATTGTACGCGCCCCTGTGCATCCCGCGGAGCGCTTTTATGTGATAGGAATTTCCTATCACATAAAAAAAACTACGGAAAAGGGATTCGAACCCCTACTAACAGAGTCAGAGTCTGCTGTGCTACCATTACACCATTCCGCATTAATATTTACCGAACAAATTACATTATAACATTATTTTTTGAAAAATCAACCATTTTCTTACAAAAAATCATTACTAATATTAACCATAGTTCTGTTAACTCTTACTTATTAATATTTTTTAAAAATAAGTATTACTAATCTCAAAAAAAATATTGTAAAACGACATATTTTGTGATAAAAAATTTATGTGAGATGTTTTTAGTCTCCTTACTAATTGATTCAGAAAGAGAGAGGAAATCGAAAATGGAAAAAATTTATACAGGTAAAACAAAAGATGTGTACAAACTTGATAATGGAAATGTAATGTTAAAATTCAAAGACGACTGTACCGGAAAAGACGGCGTATTTGATCCAGGCGAAAACTCTGTTGGTTTAACAATTGAAGGGATTGGTAAAGCAAACTTAGAAACATCTATCCACTACTTCGAATTATTAAAAGAAGCTGGAATTAAAACACACTATGTAAGTGCTAACTTAGATGACGCTACTATGGAAGTGCTTCCAGCAACAGTATTTGGACATGGTCTTGAAGTAATTTGCCGTTTGGTAGCTACAGGAAGCTTCATCCGCAGATATGGTGAATATATCGAAAACGGTACTGTTTTAGAAGGTGGCTATGTTGAATGTACATTCAAAAATGATGAATTAGGTGATCCACTTGTAACAGGTGAAGGTCTTGCAGCATTAGGAATCATGACACCTGCTATGTTTGAAAGCATGAAGGAACAAACATTAGCAATTACTAAAATCGTTGCTGATGATTTGAAATCACTAGGTCTTGACCTTTGGGATATCAAATTTGAATTTGGTTACAACAACGACGAAGTTATCTTGATCGACGAAATTGCTTCTGGTAACATGCGTGTTTACAAAGACGGACAAATCGTTGACCCAGTTGAATTGACAAAGATTATCAACAACAGATAATGATAGAAGCAAACTTTATGGCACTGAATGTTAACATTCAGTGCCACTTTTATTGTCCCTTATTTTACCGTCGAAATCTGTACTTTGCCTAGTTGTACCTAGATTTCAATTTCTCCTTCAAAGGAAACTTCTGCAGGACCGGTCATATAAACCTTATTCGCTTCTCTATCCCACTCAATTTGCAAATCGCCGCCAAGCAATTTCACAGTCACTTTATCTTCAGTCAATCCATTTAAGATACTTGCAACTGCTACAGCACAGGCACCGGTTCCACATGCCAAGGTTTCGCCCGAACCACGCTCCCACACGCGCATTTCAACTGTGTTTCTATCGATTACCCTTGCAAACTCTGTATTGATACGTTTTGGAAAGCGTTCATGGCTTTCGAACTTTGGTCCAATTTTTTCAATTTCTAACCCTTGCACGTCATCAATGTAGACCACTGTGTGCGGATTACCCATCGACACACCAGTCATATGGTATTCTTTGCCATCTACCACAATCGGTGCGTTGATAACTGAATCACCCTCTGCCACAATCGGGATATTGGACGGAACTAGTTCCGGACTTCCCATATCCACTTTTACAAGCTTTACCTTCCCATTTTCCACTGTGAAGTCCAGATACTTGATTCCACCTAATGTCTCCACAGCAATACTTGTCTTGTCGGTCAAACCGTAATCATACACGTATTTCCCAACACAGCGAATTCCATTCCCACACATTTCTCCACGAGAACCGTCAGCGTTATACATTTCCATCTCAAAATCAGCTACTTTGGATGGGTTAATCATAATCAGTCCGTCAGAACCAACCCCGAAGTTTCGGTTACTCACCTTGATTGCAACTTCACTTGGATTTTGTATCTTTTCTTGGAAACAGTTTACATACACGTAATCATTGCCAAGTCCTTGCATTTTGGTAAATTTCATCTTTGCTCCTCCCTAAAAACATTCTTTCAGAACTGCAAGAATGTCTTCATGTGTCATTTTCTTATATCCGCCGCCTTCTTCCACCGAATAGGCGATTTTTTCAAGCATATCTTCTGTAGCACCAAGTTCACGAAGTGTAGATGGAATTCCTAGTTCTTTCGAAAAGTTTTCTAAAGCCGTGATGCCTTCTAATGCAATCTCATCGTCCGATTTGCCCTCTCCATTTACATCCCAAACATTTTTTGCAAAACGAACAAACTGGTGAAGTCCGTATTTGTAAATGTATCTGTAATATGGCATAGAAATTACGGAAAGACCGAGTCCATGAGGACAGTCTGTATATGCTCCAAGCTGATGCTCAATGCCATGAACCTCCCAGTCCTGCGTTTTCGATAGCCCCGTAATGCGGTTAAGGGCAACAGTTGCACACCACATAATATTGCTTCTTGCCTCATAATCCTCTGGATTTTGAATCGCAACTCGCGCACTATTTATCAGAGATTTCATCACAGCTTCAATCAAGTAGTCCGTCGTATTGTCATCGTCACCTGAGAAGTACTGCTCACACAGATGAGACATGATATCAAAAATGCCACTGACCATTTGAATCTTCGGAACGGAATAGGTATACTCTGGATTCAGAATTGAGAATTTTGGATTTACTTCTGGTGGGAAAACCCTGCCTTCTTTAACTGTAACCTCTTCGTTTGTAATAACAGAACCACCGTTCATTTCCGAACCAGTTCCTACCATCGTAAGAATAGAAGCAACCGGCACAATCTCGCTGTCTAATGGCTGAAATTCTATCCAATACTTCTGCCATGGATCGCCCTCTGTATATGCAGAAACAGAGATTGCTTTTGCACAGTCAACAACAGATCCACCCCCAACAGCCAAAATTAGGTCTACCTTATTTTCACGAACAAGTCTTGCTCCTTCAAGAACCTGCGAGTAAGATGGATTCGGCTTGATGCCTCCAAGCTCTGTAACCTTTTTCCCACATGCATTTAGTATCTTTATCACTTCATCGTAAAGTCCTATCTTTTTAATCGCATTTTTTCCATAGAGCAAAAGCACGCTATCACCGAAATTTGCTAATTCCTCAGGCAAATGCTCCATCGCGTTTTTTCCAAAATGAATTCTGGTTGGATTATAAAAAGTAAAATCGTATTTCATGTTTATTTCCTCCTCAAATCATGATTTCTACTCTCTAAAGATAATAGAACCCGTTTTCCAATCCATTTCTTCAACAATTGCTAAGGATTCCAATTGATATCCAAGATTTCTAATGATTCTTCCTCCTGCTTGAAAACCTTTTTCAATAGCAATGCCAATTCCTTCTACTGTTGCACCCGAAGATTGCACAATCTGAATCAACCCCTGAAGTGCACATCCATTTGCAAGGAAATCATCGATTAACAATACATGGTCATTTTCATTCAGAAATTTCTTTGAAACAATTACCTGATTTTTATTCTTATGCGTAAATGATTCCACTTCTGCAGTATACATATCACCCTCTAGATTGATACTCTTCGATTTCTTTGCAAACACAACAGGGACTCCAAAATGTTGCGCAACGATACATGCAATTCCTATGCCAGATGCTTCTATCGTAAGAATTTTATTAATGCTTTTCCCTGCAAAACGTTTCTTCCATTCTCTTCCCATCTCGTTAAAAAGCTCAATATCCATTTGGTGATTCAAAAAACTGTCTACCTTTAACACATTACCTTCTTTTACAATACCGTCTTTTATAATTTTTTCCTCTAAAAAGTTCATTGCTCTTTTCTCCATTTTGTACTATTCGTTAACTTTTTCCATGTCCATATTCTTTGGTAAAACAAGATTCAAAATAATTGATGTAACAAATACAACAGCCACCACATTTGTCGAAAATACTGATTGAACTACTTCTGGGAAAGCATGCCAAAGCCCAATTTCACTGGCTGTAGTAAATCCAATACCGATAGATAGTGAAAGTGCTGCAATTGTTATATTTCTTTGATTAAATCCTGCCTTTGCGACCATCTCCATACCAGAGGTAAGAATGGTACCAAACATCATAATTGTACATCCGCCCAAAACAGATTCTGGGAGAGATGCAAAAAAGTTTCCAACAGGTGGCAATAAACCTGCAATAATCATACAAACTGCTCCTGTCATAATAGTAAAGCGATTCACTACTTTTGTCATTGCAATCAATCCTACATTCTGTGAGAAGGAGGTCACAGGAGGACATCCAAACAAGGAAGCGATGGAAGATGAATATCCATCACAAGCCAATGAGCCCGATATTTCTTTATCTGTAATCTCACGTTTTAAACCTGCCGCAACCATTGCAGAGGTATCCCCGATAGTCTCAGCTGCGGATACAAGGTAAATAATACAAACAGAAAAAATCGCACCCAGATTAAATTTTGGAGCATACGGCAATAACTTTGGCAGAGAGATAAATCCGTCAGCAAAAATAACAGATAAATCCACCTTGCCCATAATAATCGCTACTATATATCCCACAAGCAAGCCGACTAATACAGAAAGCTGCTTCAAATAGCCTTTGGCAACACAGTTCCATACTAAGCATGTTGCTAATGTAATTACACCTAATAATAAATTATCCATTGAACCAAAATCCTCTGTATATCCTCCCCCAAAAGATCTGGCTCCTACTGTAAACAAGGAAAAACCAATAGCAGTTACCACTGATGCCGCTACAATTGGTGAAATAATCTTTCTCCAATATTTCGCTAAAAGACCCAAGGTTCCCTCAAAAATACCACCTACCAATACAGCACCTATGACAGTTGGATATCCATGATTGACCGCAATAGTGCTTAATACTGTTACAAATGTAAAGCTCACACCCATTACGATGGGTAATTTGGAACCAACCTTCCACAATGGATATAACTGAATTAATGTAGCAATTCCTGCAACAAACATTGCGTTCTGAAGCAAGAGCGCTATTTCTGCCTGAGATAATCCCCCTGCTGCCGCAATAATTGTAATTGGGGTTAAGTTTGCAACAAACATAGCCAAAATATGCTGTAATCCAAATGGAATTGCTTTTGCAATAGGCACACGCCCATCTAATTGGTAAATGTTATTCACACTGCTTTTTTTATCACTCATAATGTTTACCTCTTCTTTTTTCTTTCGTTTAAATTGTGATTTTCATTATACTTTATCTCCTACATTCTTTCAAGCAGATTACACATGTAAATGTTACAAAAAGGAGGCAGGGGGGTGTTTAATCCTGTATCTGCCTTCCTGTCACATCCAAATGATAATTGTCTTTATATATTAACTCCGAAATCGGAACAATTTCATACCCCTTTGCTTTCAATCCTTCAATCACCTTCGGAAGCGCCTCTGCTGTGTGTTTTGCACCGTTATGCATAAGTATAATGGAACCATTTCGGAGATTTTTATGTTCGGTAACTGTTTTTATGATATTATCCACTCCGTAGTCCTTCCAGTCCAAACTGTCGACGTCCCATTGTATTGTGTAGTATCCACATGAAGATGCGTTTTTGATTACCTCATTGTCGTAATCGCCATAAGGTGGGCGGAATAAATTCATTTCCACACCGGTTATCTCTTTTACCTTTTCATGTACCTTCAGAAGCTCCTGCTGACACTCGCTATCCGGTAGCTGACTCATATTTTTATGATTCTCACTATGATTTCCGAGATCGTGCCCTGCCTCTTTGATTTTCTTTACGTCATCCGGAAAGTCTTCTACCCAGCCGCCTGTCATGAAGAAGGTGACATGGATGTTATGTTCTTTCAAAATGTCGAGAATTTGTTGCGTATCTTCGTTCCCCCATGCCGCATCAAACGAGAGCGCCACTTTCTTCTCCTCTGTTTCTACAGAATAAATAGGGAGTTCCTTGCCGTTTACAGTGTTTGACACCGAAACAGTCTTTGAAACTCCCACTCCTGCAGCTAGAATTAACACTCCACACACTGCCCACATCTTTAATTTTTGTTTCAGTTTTTCTGTCATATACTTACTCCAAATATGGTTTCGTATAAATATATGCAAAAATTTAACTTATATACTTAAGGTAATACATTACCGTAAATTTAGTTAACACACTTCTAAACAGTAGCTCTGTTTTTGATATCCTTTGCAAAGATCAGTTTAAACACAGTACGAATGAGTGGTTGTATGAAAAACTTTTTCCTACTCCATCATCTCAATAGTCACACGATTTCGGTTCCCTTCCACTTTCACGCCCTCATTTTCCAAAAGGGCAATCATTCTCCTTTCAGCCGCCTTAAGCGAATCATATCCGTATAATTTTGCTGTATTTCCCATGATTTCCATGGCTAAATTTTTATTTTGCTTTAACAGCGAAACGATAAATCCACTGTATAAAACAAACGTGCTTTCTGAATAGGTACTCATTTCCCCTCTCAGATAAGTTTCATAAGAAGTGTTAAATGCTGTATCCGCAACTGTCTTGATGCTCCTTGCATTGCCCGCCATTTTCGGGTACTTCTCTGCGAATTCTTCCATCCAGGCTACTTGAATCTTGATAATTTCTTCCTGAATTGCGTTTCGTTCCTCGGTAATTATAGGCAAATCTTTTTCAAGCGTTACGTATTTCTCTGGATTCGTACTCTTCATCATTCTCGCATATTTTTCCATAATCAGATTCCAGCCTTTTTGTTCTGCATCGACTAAATCCTGATAAAAGCTATTGAGCAACTCTTCCGTCCATGCAAGATACTGGCTTTTTCGCATAATCGAAAATGTCTGAAAATCATCCTGGCAATCAGCTCTGCCACCTTCGTTTTTCACGCGGTCAAATTGTTTCCATTCTAATGCTACAATTTTTTCTATGATGTCCATATTCTTCCCTTCCAAAATCTGTTTGATGTAGCTTTCCAAAAATACATCCTCGCCTGACACGAATCCTTGCCTCTTTAATTCTCCCAAAAGTTCTGCTGCAATTTGCTCAAATAAATCCACACATTTATCCGCTTTATGAATCAATGAAGCATGATAAGTTACATTTACCCATGCATCTCTCTGATTTGGCAGTTCAGCAAGTTTCTCTAACAATGGAAGAATCTTTTTTGACAATGGAAATTTTTCCAATCCCTTCTTCTTCCACTTATAGTAAGGTGCGTAGGTTCTACCCAGCAAATAAATCAAATCCATTGTGCTCTCAATCGCCTTGCTCACGCAGAGTTTTGCCGTGAGCACATCTCCCCTTGCCATCATCCTTGCATAATTACTCTGTGCATACTGCGAAAATTCATGCATACTTTGTGCGAGTTTCCCTCTCCACACGCATTCTGGATAATAAGCAAGCAGCTTCTTTCTAATATCAGAAAAAACTCCCATATCATCTCGAAATACGCTTCCATTCGTGGCTGCTGCTAATTGAAATTCTTCTACTTTTTGATAATCCAACGTAAATTCATTTTCAAAATCTTCAGAACTTTCCAAGAGATTATTATAAAAGTCATTTATTCGAAATACACCGCGACGATATTTTAAACGATTCTCATTTTTCGCCAATTTGTCATATTCTTCTTGTAACGCATGTCCGATTTTTTCATAATCGGCATCTGTAAGCCACATACAAAATCCCACTGCATAGTCATGATCCATGGAAATCTCATCATCAAAACCGTAACAATCCGAGCCTTCACCTACTAATCCGACTGCGATTCGATTTTCCCATTCTGGGAAGAGCTCTTGAATCATTTTCTTTCCTACAATTTCATAAAACTCTCTACTACGTTCCAAATTCGAACGCCATTTATGCGATCCGGAACACTGACTCTTTGCGTAATAATATTTTCCCAACACTCTTGTATAATTATCATTCTTACCGGTATGTTTTTCAATTTCCCTTAATCCTGCTTTATAAGCTTTCGCTGCCTTAGAAAAATCTTTTTGAAAACAGTACGCGTCTCCTATTGCCACCAACGTTGCGCCATAATGAAAATCTTGTCCACCATTTTCCTCGTGAATGCGCAATGCATGCTGTAAATATTCTATCGCTTCCTTATAATCTTCTTCCGTACCAAATTGCAATAAGGTAGCAGCCAGATTAGTTCTTGTCGTCGCCTGTGGAATCACAGCTTCTTCATAAGAATCTACAACAGCTAATGCTTTTAAGAGTAGCTCTTTCGCTTTTTCATAATCTTCGATTTCTTGATATGCCAGTCCCCAATTGTTATAAAGATTTGCATATCCAAAATCTTTCGCATCTAATTTCTGCGTATAAATCTGCTCAACCTGCCCAAATAGTTCCAAAGATGTTTTCAGCAGACCAAATGCACGATATGCGTTCGCAATATTGAGAAGTGCCGTCGCATATTCCAAGCTTCCTTCCAGCTTCATCACGTCTAATAACTGCAATAATTCCGCGCAATATTTCAGCGCTTTGTCTTTCTGGGTGGTATCTCTGCAAAAACCAATCATTTCATTTAAAAGTGTAAATAAAATGCCTGTTTCGGACTGCTCTTTTGCTTGCTCTATATTTTCATATAGATATGCTTCTATGTCGGACAATACGTATTTGCCAAACATCGCATCGTAAGTTGTGAGGATTGAATGAATGTTCATTTGGGTGCTCCTTTTTTCTATGCTAATCTTGCCCTTTATAATTTTTTGTCAAAATTTCCATTTCCAAACCTTTTTTATACATTTTGTCTTTTGGACCCAGTCCGAAGAAAAATTGTTCTTCCACAGTAAAGCCTTTTTGTTCATTCTTTGATTTCGGTGGCACTGTATTCCTGCTGTTTAATAAATCCCCTGCTTGTTGCATTGCTTTTTCATCCGGATATAATTCGTTATTTTCTCCAAATTGGTTTGCTCCGCAATACTTGCACTGTTTATCCCAAATTCCTATTTTTTTGCCACACAATAAGCAATTCCATGTATCAGCCATAGTCAAACCGCCTTTCGTAAATTTTTAATCCTTTTCCATTTCCCTAAGTATCAATATATTTTTAGGGAACATTTTGTCTCTTATCCAAACATAAAGTTCCCTAAACCAAGCAAATACCGTTCTGATTGACAACCGCTATTAACCAGATTTTGCACTAATATCCGTTCTTTTGACACATCTCATTCACCGCTTCCGCAAAAATTGCACAACCATAAAATTGATTGCCTGCATTTGCACCTTTTGTTGCATTTCTTAGGACAAGAACTCCTCCACACTTCGGGCAAATCAAATCGTCATCTTTCTTTTGTTCTATATTTTCTTTTTTGGTCCCTTCTATTCCTACAGAGACTTCAGGCGTCTCCTCAATCGTAGATTCACTTACGCTATTATCTGTCTTTATACCCAAATTGATCTTAATGTTTTCAATATGCTTTTTTCCAAATAATTACTTTCCTATATTCCCTTTCATCACATCTAGTGTATACTGTACAAATATAACAAACAAGATATTTGATAATGTAAATAAGGGCGGAACAGGCTGCCGCCACTCCCTTCGGGGCTTAAAGAGATACTGAATTGCCACCCTGTTGTTTGCATTTTCATTTTAAAAAGAAAGTCCTATGGAGACCTTCTTTAACTACATTTTTGTCCTAACAATATTCTTTTACATAATCTGCAAAAAAAGGTAATGCCAATGAAATATGTGCTTGTCTTCCTTCCAAAATGCCTCTTTTTAGCAGCCTATCTCTATACATAGAATAATTTCCCGAACGTACTCCCATAAGTTTAAGTACTTCTTCTCGCTTATATTCTTCCTTATCTAGAAGAAGATTTGCCAAAAATCTATCTGCTTCTGTCATTTCTTCCCATATCTTTTCGTAAGAATATGCAAATAGTTCTGCCTTAAGTTCTGGTATAAGATGTTCTAACCTCTCGTCATTGCTCTTTTTAAAATATAGCGCACCCAGCTTTTGAAAAGCATAAGCATATCCCTTCGTACATTTTGCCATATCCAGTGCTTCTTCATGTTCAATGTTGAGTTTTTTCTTATACATTTCAGTCATTCTCGCCATATTAAGCGGTTCCGTCTTTATCGTTGTTGCTCTCCTGAAAAATGTAAGATTCTTAACATTGCTGACTTCCTGTATATTTTCATAAAGGCCTGTACACACGAGATATACCGGATAGTTTGCTCTAAGCCATCTTCCGTACTCAGAAGCAAACTTTATCATTTCCGTTGTCTTTGACACTTCATCAATTCCTACAAGTATCTTCTTGCCCTTCTCTTTCGCTTGCTGAAGCATTGACTCTATTTCAACACCTATATCAAAGAAATCATTCTCTTGCACGGAAGCATATCCAAGACCTCCTCCTGTCCCAAACACAGTTGCTGAAATATTCAAACTGCGATTCTTTGTATCACTCTTACCAAAGTCCTCTTTATGAAGCATCGCCGCCACTTGTCCCAACATATCTCTCGCAGGATTTAAATCAAAAACTAACCAACCTTTTTCTTTATTGAATTCACTTCTCAATTCTTCCTCTATTTTAGCAAGAATAACGGTTTTCCCCGACCCTCGCACACCTGTAATCTTATATACAGATTCAGAAGGATTCTCGTAGCTAAAATTTTCCAAAATCTCGTCTGTCTTATTTGTAGCGATATAAGTATACTCTGGCGCTTTACTAAAGGTGGTTGTAAATGGATTCTGCATATTACCACTCCTTTTATGTTTTTAGTTTTATAACTCTTTATACTTTTTGTTTTTCTTTATAACTCTTTATACTTTTTCTTTTATTTTATAACTCTTTATACTTTTTGTCAACGGTAGAAATTGCCTTTCTCCCATATTTTCTTCATTTTATGTAGCCCGAGTAACCATTACTCCCAATATGGTTTCTTATAAATATATGAATCTTGACAAACATCCATGCATATGATATTCTACAGAAACTCATCACACTGCGTACAAAGAGGAAACTGTTATGAAATCAAATTTTCAAAAAATTGCAAACATGGTATCTATCGTCACAATTATAGAAAATGTCGTATTATCAGTTGCAAAACTTGTAGTTGGTATTGTGGCCCACTCTAATGCCATGATTAGTGATGCCATCCATTCTGCCTCAGATGTATTCAGCACGATTGTAGTGATGATTGGTATCAAACTGGCATCGAAAGAACCAGATAAAGAGCATCCATACGGTCATGAACGTTTGGAATGTGTAACAGCTATTATCCTGGCTATGATTCTCTTTGTTACAGGATTAGGAATTGGTGCAAAGGCAATAACTAATATCTTCGCCTCCAACTATGACCAGTTGAGCACTCCGGGGATATTGGCTCTGATTGCGGCAATCGTATCTATTATAGTCAAAGAGGGGATGTTCTGGTATACCAGATATTATGCGAAGAAGATTGATTCTGATGCGTTAATGGCTGATGCCTGGCATCATCGTTCAGACGCATTTTCATCCATAGGAGCATTGATTGGAATTGCAGGCGCAAGACTCGGTTTTCCAGTTATGGATTCCATTGCCAGCCTGGTGATCTTCTTATTTATCGTAAAAGCTGCTTTTGACATATTTAAAGATGCAATGGATAAAATGGTAGACCACTCCTGTGATGAAGAAACAGAAAAATTGATTTATGAATGTGTCTTAAAAAATGAAAATGTAATAGAGATAGACTTACTGAAAACACGCATATTTGGAAACAAAATTTATGTGGATGTTGAAATTCAGGCAGACGCATCGCGCACTCTGTTGGAAGCTCACCACATTGCAGAAACAGTGCACAATGATATCGAGCAGAACTTTCCTAAAGTAAAGCATATCATGGTGCATGTGAACCCAGATATATCTAAAAACAGACAATAAGAAGGATGTAAGCTTAGAAATAGATGAGTAAAAACAAAGAGTTCGGCACTCACCGAACTCTTCCCATCACCTTCAATATTTATTCTTCTTCAACGGAATCCAAACACTCTTGAATCGCATCATTGATTGACAACATTTTTTCATCCAGTGCGGCAACCATATCTGCACATTCTCTCAAATCTTCACTGATATATTCCGGCACGTGGTCTTCTAATTTGTAATAAATCTTGTGCTCCAGACTTGCCCAAAAATCCATGGCGATTGTACGAATCTGGATCTCAACCTTCGTCTGTACCACACTGTCTGATAGAAATACCGGAACAGCTACGATCATATGAAAACTCTTGTATCCACTTTCCTTTGGCTGTTTAATATAGTCTTTGATTGAAATCACTTCCAGGTCACTTTGATTCCCAATCATCTCAGCTAGTCTATAAATGTCTGAGGTAAAAGAACAAATCAATCTAACACCTGCTATGTCATTGATGTACTTCACCATATTTTCTACAGATGTCTCATAGCCATATCGTTTTAACTTTTTAACGATACTTTCTGGTGACTTAATTCTCGTCTTAATGTGTTCTATTGGATTGTACCTATGTACGTGTTGAAATTCATCATTTAGTATATCTAACTTTGTTCCAACTTCTTTGAGGGCTGCGTTGTAGAGAAACATAATTGTCTTCCAACTATCTACATCCTCATAAGTTTTGATTGCATCTAACATTAAAGTTCTCCCCTTCTGCTTGCAACTTGTATAGCATCACATCTTACTGCACCACTTGTACACTACTCGTTGCTTACAGTATCAGTATACCATATAAAAGGGGACATTGTCATACATTTCACAAAACTTTTAGAAAGGTTTTAGAAGATAACTTCCATCTTTGTTCCTTTTCCAACTTCACTGTCAACTCGAATCTGTGCGTGGTGGAAAATCGCCCCGTGCTTCACAATGGACAATCCAAGACCGGTTCCTCCGGTTTCTTTGGAATGGCTTTTATCCACGCGGTAGAACCGTTCAAAGACACGTTCCTGTTGGTCCTTTGGAATTCCAATTCCCGTATCTTGTACAATAATCTTCACACCCTCAGGTGAATTCCCAACCCAAAGTAACACCTTGCCTTCTGGTACATTGTACTTAATCGCATTTTCACAGAGATTAAAAATCATTTCATCCAACATCTGTTTCACACCATAGTACACTACCGGTTCACCGCCAAGCTCCACATACACGTCTCGTTTTCTTGCAGACATAGCAAGGCGTTCCGCAATATCCTGACATAATTCATATAAATCAACTTCTTCTCGTTCGAGTTCCACACTGTCCTCATCAAGCTTTGACAGCTTGATAATATCATCAATCAGCGCAATCATTCGGCTGGCCTCTTTATATATACGTTCAGAAAATATAATCATATCCTCGCGATTCACCATTCCGCTTTTCATAATCTCCGCATAACCCGAAATAGAAGTCAGCGGTGTCTTTAGCTCATGGGATACGTTCGCCGAAAACTCTTTTCTTAGTTTTACTATTTCTTCATCTTCTACACGACTAATAAAATCATTCCCCATAGTTTTCTCCCATACGATATCCAACACCACGAACTGTTTCTATTAAATCGCCCGCGCTTCCTAATTTTTGTCTCAGTGTTCGAATATGCACATCTACCGTTCTAGTCTCACCAGTAAACTCATATCCCCAGATTTCTTCTAACAGTCTGTCGCGAGTCAGAACTGCTTTACGATATTTCATTAATTTACGCAACAGTTCAAACTCCTTATATGTAAGTGTCACCAATTGGTCATCCACAAACACTTCATGGCATTTCAAATCCATTCTAATGCTTCCAATTACATACTCTTCAATTTCCTGATTCTGTTTTGTTCTGCGAAGCACTGCTTTGATACGCGAAACTAATTCCATCATGCCAAATGGTTTTGCTACATAATCATCAGCTCCTGCGTCCAATCCAATAACCTTATCGTACTCATTTCCCTTGGCCGTTACCATTATGACTGGAATCTGTTTTGTTTTAGAGGATTCTTTCAACTTCTTCAGTATATGAAGTCCATCCTCTCCCGGAAGCATGATATCTAAAAGCACAAGCTCCGGTGTCTCATTTGCCAAAGCCTCCATAAAGCTTTTTCCGTCGCCAAATCCACGGGCATTCATCCCTGTGGCGGTCAGAGTATATACAACTAATTCTCGAATATTGCTATCATCTTCTACACAATAAATCATTCTTATTTCTCCATCTGTATCTTTTATCTGAATACATATCTTTTATTAGTATAAACTGTTTAGAGCTCTATAGCAAGAGTCTCACAACTA
Source organism: Faecalimonas sp. (assembly GCA_036307525.1). Classification (GTDB taxonomy): domain Bacteria; phylum Bacillota; class Clostridia; order Lachnospirales; family Lachnospiraceae; genus Faecalimonas. The sequence continues at coordinate 5,869 of JAXJXL010000101.1, read as the reverse complement.
TCACTATAAATGTGCAATGTAAAATCTAAAAACACACTTTTGTTAAAACTATGTTAAAAATACATAAAAAAGGTGAACCCTCCAAAGAGTTCACCTTTCTAACTACATTCTTAAATTACAACTCCAATTTCATATCTCCATACTTAATCCAGCCTTTCTTTCTCATAAATTCTGAGATAAGAAGTGTTACAATTGCCGGTAAAACAATCTGAATCAATAGGATTTTTCCTAGTACAAGCATAGGCGCTTCCGAAGCAACCATGGTTTGATATGTCATAATCTGTCCAACCAATCCGGCCGTTCCCATACCTGAACCGGTTGCATTATTTGTCATGCCTAGAAGCATAGTTCCTACCGGTCCTAAAATTGCGCTGGACAAAATAGCCGGAAGCCAGATAATCGGTTTCTTTACAATATTTGGAACCTGAAGCATAGACGTTCCAATTCCTTGCGCTAAAAGTCCGCCGACTTTATTTTCACGATAACTTGCTACAGCAAATCCAACCATGTTACAGCAGCATCCAACAGTTGCGGCACCTGCTGCAAGTCCGGAAAGATTTAAAATAACACCAAGGGCGGCAGAGCTGATTGGAAGAGTTAAAATCATACCCATTAATACAGATACAATAATTCCCATCAAAAATGGCTGTTGCTCTGTTCCCCAGTTAATCATTTCACCAAGCATTAACATGAATTTAGAAATCGGTGGTCCAAGAATAAGTCCAACTACAGAACCTGCACCAATTGTCACGAGTGGTGTTACGATAATATCAACTTTCGTTTTGCCTGCCACCAAATGTCCGACTTCAATTCCTATGTATGCTGCCAAAAATGCACCAAGTGGCTCACCTGGTCCTGCGAAAACCATCGCTCCGTCTACAAGTACTGCTCCTGCAAGAATTTTACTTGCAAATGCACCTACCATACCTGCGGTTGCAGCTGACAACACAACCAACGAACCCTCTTTAAATTTATAAGCAACTCCAACACCAATTCCTGCTCCAGTGAGTGCTGCTGCGACCTTACCAACTACAAAAATCAAATCTCCGATGTTTCCACCAATCAGAGTTCCAATTTGCTGAATGATAGTACCAATAATTAATGTTGCAAAAAGTCCATGTGCCATTCCGGCAAGACCGTCTACAAAGATTCGATTCCCTAATTTCTTTAATTTCTCCATTGTGATTCCCTCTTTTACTGTTAACTTTTTATTTTACATCTGTCTTGTCACCAGTGTAGTCTAGCACACTATATTTTAAAAATCAAGCAATTTATTTTCTTGAAAGGAATCTATATCATAGTGTATACTATCCACATAATTGTAATCAGAGAAAGGGATCGATTTATGTTTCGTTTATGGGGAAAAGTTTTTAAAGACAATCGAATGTTAATAGATACGGTCATCTGTGACGAATCAGATGATACAAGGACGCATAAGATTTTTCACGCGCTAGATGAGATTTGCCAGGAATTTGACCTAAGCAAGCCTATCTGGCTGGATTCTACAATCACAGAGTTTAAAAAACACTCTAAAACCAGATTCTATCAGGATAATTTTGTTGACTCCATAGAGTTTGACTATCTGGAGATCCATGTTATAGAGGAATAGATTTGAACTACTCAAAAAGGAGCCTTGGATTTCATAAAGTCTTGAAATCCACAGCTCCCTTATTTTCTTTAAACCATATTTTCAAATACTTCTTCTGCAATATTTCTTGCATGGTCTGAAATACGTTCCAGACATACCAGTGTATCTAAGAATACAATTCCAGCCTCCGTGTTACATTCTTGCTTTGTAAGACGTTTGATGTGTTTCGTACGAAGTTCAATTTCCAATTCATCTGCTCTTCGTTCCATCTTAATTGCAAGCAACGCTTTTTGCTTGTCCTGCTCCATAAAACCTTCAATCGCATACTTGAAGCTGTCTGCACAGACTTCAAACATTTCTTTCAATCCAGTTTCACCGATTTCAGAAAATGCTAATTTGCGTTCAGACATTGTCTCTGCAAACTCGGAAATATTTTCACAGTAATCGCTAATTCGCTCCATATCAGACAACACCTGTATCAAACGTGCAACATGCTGGTGCTCCTTATCGCTAATCTGTAATCCCGTAAGCTTCAGCGCATATTCTGTGATACCGGAACAATATTGATCGACAATACCTTCGTCTTCTTTCACGAGCTCAACGTCAGCTTTACTTTTTGTAAACAATACACGTTTTGCCACTTCCAAGGTGTCTTTTACCTTATCACCCATATGCCCAACTTCTGAAATCGTTGCTTGTAATGCGATTGTTGGTGTGTTCAGCATTCTATCGTCCAGTGAAAGTAAGGTATCATCTTCTTCCTCTTTCTTCACACCACCAATTTTCTTTGCCAGCTTAATAATCAAGTTGGAGAATGGGAACAATAGTACCGTTGTAGCAATGTTAAATGCAGTATGCACCGTACTAATCTGTGTTGCGGTAATCATTTCTCTTCCCCAAGTAGGATTAACAATCTTGAAGAATGCAATTGATGCAACACTAAAGATAACCGTACCGATAATATTAAATAGCAAATGCATGAGTGCCGCTGTCTTGGCGTTCTTCTTTGCTCCCATACTAGAAAGCATCGCTGTTACACAAGTACCGATATTTTGTCCCATAATAATATATACTGCCGAATTAAATGGAATCAATCCTGCTACTGCTAAGCTCTGTAAGATACCCACAGATGCAGACGAACTTTGAATAATAGCAGTTACACCTGCGCCTACCAAAACGCCTAACAAAGGATTGCTTCCCAGTTCTACAAACAGATTTGTAAAAGCAGGAACGTCCTTCAAGCCGGACATTGAACTTGACATATTTTCAATACCAACAAACAGAAGACCAAAACCAACTACAATACTCGCTACATCCTTGGTCGCACGTCTTTTTCCTACCATCATCACAACTACACCAATAGCAATTGCGATTGGTGCAAGGGTTGATGGTTTTAAAAACGATGCCCACTCTCCCATGGATACAATCCAGCCGGTAATGGTTGTACCGATATTGGCACCCATAATAACACCCATTGCCTGTGTTAAATTCATAATTCCGGCATTTACGAAACCAACTACCATAACTGTTGTCGCTGAAGAGCTTTGGATTACAGCAGTAATCAGTGCCCCCAGTGCAACACCCATCAATTTATTCTTTGTCAACACTTCAAGAAGTGATTTCATTTTGTTTCCAGCTGCATTTTCAAGTCCTTGGGACATAATCTGCATACCATAGATAAACATACCTAAGCCACCAGCAAACAAAAATAATTGTTCATAACCCATTTCGATTTCCTCCTAAGTTTTCCTTACGTTTTCCATTATCAACACAGAAAAAAGGTAAGTCAACCGAGTTTCCCAAGATTTAACACAGCAACCTTAAAATTTTACACAACTTTACACAGATTTTACTTTTTCATCTTAGGCTCAAAGATAAGTGAAGCAATATATCCGAAAATCAACGCTGCTGAGGTTCCAACTGCTCCTGCCTTAAAGCCTCCCATGAAGGTTCCTAGAAAGCCTTCTTTGTCTACTGCCTCCTTAACACCTTTCCATAACACATTTCCAAATCCCAAAAGAGGCACGCTTGCTCCTGCTCCTGCAAATTTCGTAAAGGGTTCATACACACCGATAAATGCAAGAATTGCTCCTGTACATACCAAAAGCACCATAACGCGTCCCGGCATCATCTTTGTGCGGTCTAATAAAATCTGCACAAGTGCACAGATAAGACCGCCAACCCAAAATGCATGTAAATAATCCATCCTTTTTCCCTCCTAACAGTTTTCCAACACAATTCCATGTGCGATTCCGGGAACACTTTGTCCTTCATTATAACTTACAGTAGACATGAGTGCCCCTGTAGGAACGAATAGCACTCGCTTCCATTCCCCCGATTCGATTTTCGGCAAAATATATGCCGATAAGGTTGTTGCCGCACAGCCACAGCCACTTCCACCTGCATTGGTATTTTGCGTCTGTTGGTCAAAGATAATCATGCCACAGTCCGCATGATTGGGTTTAATATCCTGACCCCTTTTACGCATTAAGTCAAATAGGATACTCTGTCCCACATATCCCAAATCTCCTGTGAAAATGCGGTCATAATCAGAAGGCTGGTATCCGAAGTCTTCTAGGTTTCTGCAAATGGTATCACAGGCCGCAGGTGCCATACATGCACCCATATTTTGTGAATCCTTTAATCCGTAATCCACTATCTTTCCAACTGTGACTCCTGCCACCCTTACATGACTCTCCTGTTTTCCAACCAAAAAAGCGCCACTACCTGTCACTGTCCATTGGGAACTTAAGGGTCTTTGATTGGCATAAGCTAATGGAAAACGAAATTCTTTTTCCGCACTTCCAAAATGACTGGAAGTGACCGCCAGAATATAATCACCATAGCCTGCTGCTACACTCATAGAACTAAGCGCCAAGGCTTCACCTGAAGTAGAGCACGCCCCATACAAACCAAACAAAGGAATATGCAGTTCTTCCAGTCCCATAGATGTAGCAATTCCCTGCCTGAGCAAGTCACCCCCGAACAGATAACGTACATCTTCCGGTTGCACCTTGGCCTTCCCAAGTGCCATCAGACACGCTTCTTTTTGCATCTCACTTTCCGCTTCTTCCCATGAATCCTGCCCTAATAAATTATCCTCTTCCACCTTGTCAAATAAGTTTCCAAGTGGTCCTTCGCCTTCTTTTTTTCCTACAATACATCCACTACTGATGATATAGGGAGCATCGTCGAATAAAATGCTTTGCTTTCCTTTTAACATACGATTCACCTCCTAAAACATGGTCGTTATCCAATACAATACACCCAGCACCCAGCTGGTGAATATACCATACAAAATCACAGGTCCTGCAATAGTAAATATCTTACAGCCAATCCCAAAGACCTGTCCTTCTTTCTGATACTCAATGGCAGGCGCTGCAACCGAATTTGCAAATCCTGTTATCGGTACCAGTGCTCCTGCGCCACCCCATTGTGCAATACGAGGATATATATTAAATCCGGTCAATATAACACTAATCAGTACTAAAATAAGTGACGTCCATGAACCTGCAATCTCCTCCGACAATCCCTGACTTTTGCAAAAGTCTAATATTGCCTGCCCTACAACACAGATGATGCCGCCTGTGATAAATGCTTTTATCATATTAAAATACACATTATTCTTTGGTGTCTTCTTCTCCACATATGCCTTGTATTGTTCTTGTTTTTCTTTATTCATACTCTATCCTTTCTACCACCCATACCAAAAATAAATCAGTGAACCGATTCCTTTGCCGATGGCAATGCTCAAAATAATATATGGAATGCAGCCCACTAACTTGGCGCGTCTCATAAAAATAGGAAATACGTTTAATGTTTCTGCCAATGCCATTGCCCAGCCACCGACAAAAATTCCTGCGAAGATTCCAAACACGGCAAGCAACCATCTGCCAACAGGAATTGATATCTCAAATATATCAATAACATTTCCTAGGCTCCCGCCCAGCGCAAGCGCCCTTTCATATAACCTGATCTTATTTCCCGAATGGGTACGGTCAGCGAAATCAGAGATGACACCAAGACTTACAATAAAACCAAACAGACCACCCGCAACAAGAATTCCCGAACTAAGTCCAATGATTGCCAGTAGTATTTGTTTCACCAACATCTAGCTCCTGCCCCTTTCTTGAATACTCTGCTATAACGGTTGTCTGTATATCATTTTCATACAATCGCATTTCCACCTCAATTGGAGTTGGGTCTACAGAAATTTTTTTCTTTCCAAAATGATTGAAAAACACTAATATTCCAGCCACAAGACCAACACTATAGCCGAGT
>JAXJXL010000100.1:0-3180 GCA_036307525.1 Faecalimonas sp. | reverse complement strand
GAGTTATGCTACCCAAAAGCGAGCGTATTGTGGTTGAAAATACTCACCAAGGCATTATTGACCGACAAGACTGGTTGACCGTTCAGAAACTCGTTCACGCAAGACATAAGGCACCACACCACAATTTTGAAAACATATTCAGAGGAATGGTGTTCTGTGCCGATTGCAGTAGCCGTCTTTGTATGGGGACGAAACATCGAAACGGAAAGTATTATCATTACTATCGTTGTAACAATCACTATCTTAATCCCGACAGATGCCAAAAACCGCACCAAATTTCCTATACGTTGCTATACCAAAATATTTTAGAACGAATACAGCAACTTACCAAAGCGGTAGAAAATGACAAAGAGTTTTATGCCCTTGTCCAAATCAAAACTGCCAACAATCTGCCATCCGATTTTCTTCAAAAAGAAAAGTATTCTATTGAAAAACAGATGGCAGAATTATCCAGTAAAGTACGTAAACTGTTTAACAGTCACGCTAATGGTGTCATTGATGTTCGGAACTATGAAATGTTGATGAAAGACATTCAGACAGAGCAGGAGTTTTTAGAGCAAAAACTTTCTGCATTGCAATCTAAAATTTCACAGCAAAATAATACCGAATTATCCACTGAGCAGTTCAGGAACACCGTCAGAGAATACCTGAATATTACTGAATTGACACCATTTGTCCTAAACAAGCTGATTTCAAAAATTGAAATAGGTTGTCAAGAAACAGTTGATGGTATAAAACAACAATTGGTTGATGTGGAATGGAAATTTGTAAAATGACATCTCACAAAGTATCATAAAGGTTTTGTAGTTTCAAAATACTTTTACCCAAAGCAGTATGAGATAAATCATTTAGGGAATCAGTTATTAAATACGATGATTCTAAAAGCCTTTGTTTCCTTCCGTACTTGAAATAAACTTTACCATTATTCGCATATGATAACAGTTCGCTTATTTCAGGAATAATAACTTTTTGTATTTGTTCTAAATTCCACTGTGACATTTTCCCGTCAAGTATTGTGTTTTTTTCTTTTTCTGCACACTCCAATATCTCAACCAATAAACAAATAAATGAATTATTTCTCTTCATTTCATTCTCCTCCTATTGTAATACAGATATCCACCACTGTATGCCACCACCAGATTGTCCGAACAAAGGTGCAGCTTTTCCTGCAAGTACAGTTGTTCCCTTTTGAAGCAAGAAGGAGGATGTGTTGGTCATTGTATTGCCTGTTGGCAATGACAACAAGTTTCGTGCGCTTGAACCATAATTATTAGGAGATACCCAATGCCCTAGTTCTTGGGTAGTTCCACCCCAAGTTCTGTACACATTTGTATCTACTTTAAGCGTTTGTACTTTTGGAGTTCCCTTATAGGATGAAAGAACTTCTTTTGGATTAGCTCCATTACTCTTTAAGAACTTTGCGGCACTCGAGTAATTTGAATACCCTTTAATGCCGCCTGTTAAAGTTCCGCTTATAGAACCGCTTAGAGCACCATCTGCCATCCCATTAAGAGTTCCATCAAGTGTTCCTGAGGTGGCATACCCTATTGCTGCACCACTTACAGTTCCTACAGCAAAACCTATTGCCGCACCTTTTGCTGCACCCACAGCAACTGCTGCTATTGCCGTTCCTGCCCCGGCAGTTGCAACAGTGACTGCTGCAACTGCTGCTACAACCGCAACGACTGCTACAGCTGCAACAAGTTTAGTTGCCCATTTTGGCCAGTTACCTGACGGATCTGACATATTAACAGGGTTATTAAAACAGTAAGCAAAAAGATTATATCCCTGAACAGATTCGCCAGTTCCCGAAATTACACTATCAGCGTTTATGTATCTACCAATCTCCGGATCGTAGTATCTTGTACCTGTTAGGTAGAATCCCGTCTCGGTATCGTGTTCATAACTGATAGTCGTACTTCCTTTTGTGAGGGTTGCAAATCTCTCTCCCTGCTTCTAGCTCATTGACATGCCCCGGTAACTGACCGGATTAAACACGTCGTCATGTGCGAATTTATCCATCTAACATTAGTTTTCCACTCTTTGCTTTTGCCTTTAATCGCGCCATCTGCTCTTTCTCAATCTGCTGAATACTCTTTTCAGGTGTGGGCAAATCTTCCGGCATTGTACCACCAATTTTTTCGATAGCACTTCTTACCTCACGCCCTACTGCATAGTGAACCGATGTGGCAGTTTTGGCATCTTCTACTTCATCTTTACGCAATTTTTCTTCTGTCTGTGAGATTCGGAACAGATTGGCAATCAACTCTGTACTGCCCATATAATCTAAAATTTTCTGTCCGACTTCCAAACCTTTTCTTGCGTGAATATCATCTACATCTAATCCGCCATATAGCCCCATATATCCTGCATTTTGAAAAATTGCAAATTCTTCATTCGTGATAACGCCGGCCTTATGTGCTGTTTCTGCAAGCATCTGATTCCATTGCTTAATATCGCCACGCACCACAAGTCTGCGATTATCTTCACTAAGTTCATTGAAATGGTCTGCCACTTCCTGACGATAGGTCTGAATAGCAAAATAAGTCTGTCCCAGTGCAATCACTTCTTTTCTTGGGTCACCATTTTGTACTATCAGATAGCAGGCATATCTCGTTAATTCATAATCCAACTTTGGCTTTGATGTTGCACCTGCTTCGACGATTTTGCTGACCTCAGCAAAATCGCTGGAACTATTATGTCCACTGTTCTCGCAAGCAACCATAGCACGATTGATTACTTTTTGAAAATTTCTCCATTGTGTATAATCAAGTGCCAATGCAAGTTCTCTCGCACTCCAATATTCAGAGCCATCTTCACGCACTTGTTTAATATCTTCAAATCGCTTATATTCTTTCGCTATCAATTTGCTCATTTGCTGTCCTCCTCATGCCACGAAATCATCTTAAAATTCTATAGATTTATATAGCGGACAATACTCTTGCCATCCTCAATATCGCCAATCATGCGTTGGAAATCCGGTCTATCAAAATTTAAACCTGAATACCCATCATCCACATATACACCGCGTACAGAAAATCCATTCTCTTTGCAGAACTTTTCCAAGATTATTTTCTGCGTTCCAATACTGACACTTTCTCCTGCCTGTTCATCATCCTTACTTAGTCTACAGTACAATGCTGCATTATAAATTGTCTGCTCATTATTCATTTGTTCCAT
>JAXJXL010000099.1:0-3734 GCA_036307525.1 Faecalimonas sp. | reverse complement strand
TATCTTCTAATCATCATCCGGATTCTTGCGCCCATCTTTTATGATGGGCTAATTTTTTGTTTTTTTATAAAGCGAGCAATTTCCTATAAAGCAAAAAAGAGTTTGCGAGCAAACTCTTTTTCATAAACAAATCCACTAATCAATTACAATTAATCCTTCTGCGCAAATCACATCAATAACTTGTTTTACATATTTTGCACAAAGTTCATCTGTTTCTGCTTCCACCATAACACGAATTACCGGCTCTGTACCGCTTTCACGAACCAAGATACGTCCATTATCACCAAGTTCTTCGGTTACTTTTTCAATTGCTTTCTTTACTGCCGGATTTTCTCTGGCTTCCTTTTTATCTGCAACCCTTACATTCTTTAATAATTGTGGGAAAATGGTCACATCTTCTGTAAGCTTTGAAAGTGACTGTTTCTTTTCAAGCATTACTTCCATCAACAATAAAGAAGTTAAGATACCATCACCTGTAGTTGCATATTTGCTAAAGATAATGTGTCCGGATTGTTCGCCACCTAGAGAGAAATTGTTTTGCAACATATTTTCATATACATATTTATCTCCAACAGCTGTTTTTTCATATTTAAGCCCCACTTTATCACAGGCTTTGTATAAACCAAGGTTTGACATAATGGTAGTTACAATCGTATCTCCATTTAATCTTCCTTGCTCCTTCAAATATTTTCCACATACGTATAAAATCAAGTCGCCATCTACAAGATTACCATTTTCATCGATGGCAAGACATCTGTCTGCATCACCATCATAGGCAAAACCAACATCCAATCCGTTTTCCTTCACATATGCCTGTAATTGTTCAATATGTGTGGAACCACAGTTACGGTTAATGTTAGTTCCGTCCGGTTCACTGTTAATTACATATGTTTTTGCGCCAAGTGCATCAAATACGCTCTTTGCAATCGTGGATGCACTACCATTTGAGCAGTCCAGTCCCACACGTTTGTCCTTAAATGACCGAGTCGCCAAAGCAATCAAATGTCCAATGTAACGATTTCTACCTGCAGAATAATCTACAGTACGTCCAATGTTTTCTCTGGTTGCAAATGGAATTTCGCCAAACTCACCATCAATGTACGCTTCGATTTTATCCTCGACTTCCGCTTCCATCTTATGACCCTTGGCGTTAATCACCTTAATTCCATTATCGTAAAACGCATTGTGACTTGCGGAAATCATAATACCGCAGTCAAATCCCTCTGTACGTGTTACGTATGAAACACTAGGTGTTGTCGTTACATGCAAAAGATAGACATCTGCTCCTGACGCCGTAAGGCCGGCAGACAGAGCGTCCTCAAACATATAACTGCTTCTTCTGGTATCTTTACCAATTACGATTTTTGCTTTGTGGTCCTGTCCAAAGTACCATCCCAAAAATCTGCCGACTTTAAAGGCATGCTCCACCGTCAGAACGACGTTGGCTTCTCCTCTAAAGCCATCTGTTCCAAAATATTTTCCCATTGTGATTCCTCCCTCTATTTGACTTATACGTCAAATTTTACACAATCTTCTTTGTTATTATATAACTATTTGTTTTGTTATACAACTTTTTTCTCACACGTTCAGCCGTTCGTGACACCAAAAAAGCAGTCGCAAATTGTTATGCGACTGCCCCTTACATTCCTTAGTGATGGAATAAACGGATTCCCGTAAATGCCATTGCCATATTATATTTGTTACATGTTGCGATTACATTGTCATCACGAACAGAACCGCCTGGTTGCGCAATGTATTTTACACCACTCTTGTGTGCTCTTTCGATGTTGTCACCGAATGGGAAGAATGCGTCTGAACCAAGAGACACATCTGTCATCTTGTCTAACCATGCGCGTTTTTCTTCTCTTGTGAACACTTCCGGTTTTACCTTGAAAATGTTCTGCCATGTTCCTTCTGCAAGAACATCCATGTATTCATCCCCAATGTATAAATCAATAGAGTTATCTCTGTCTGCTCTACCAATGCTATCTACAAACTGCAAGCCCAATACTTGTGGAGATTGACGCAACCACCAGTTGTCTGCTTTTTGTCCTGCAAGACGTGTACAGTGGATACGAGATTGTTGTCCTGCACCGATACCGATTGCCTGTCCGCCTTTTGCGTAGCATACAGAGTTCGACTGTGTATATTTAAGTGTGATAAGTGCGATTGCAAGGTCAATCTTTGCTTCTTCCGGAATCTCTTTGTTGTCTGTTACAACATTTGCCAAAAGCTCATCATCAATTACAAGTTCATTTCTTCCTTGTTCAAATACAATTCCGAATACTTCTTTATGTTCAATTGGGTCCGGTTCATAATTTGGATCAATTTCAATAACAGCGTAATTCCCTTTTTTCTTAGCCTTTAGGATTTCCAAAGCTTCCGGTTCATATCCCGGTGCGATAACACCATCAGAAACTTCACGTTTGATTAATTTTGCAGTAGCAACATCACAAACATCTGATAAAGAAATGAAATCACCAAAGGAAGACATTCTATCCGCGCCTCTTGCTCTTGCGTATGCGCATGCAAGTGGGGATAAATCTTCCACATCATCCACCCAGTAGATTTTTGCCAATGTCTCATCTAATGGAAGGCCAACTGCTGCACCAGCCGGTGAAACGTGTTTAAATGATGTAGCTGCCGGAAGTCCGGTTGCTTTCTTCAATTCTTTTACTAACTGCCATCCGTTAAATGCATCTAAAAAGTTAATATATCCTGGTCTTCCACATAATACTTTGATTGGAAGTTCCCCTTCATTCATATAAATTTTTGAAGGCTTTTGATTTGGGTTACAACCATATTTTAATTCTAATTCTTTCATCCTTATGTCTCCTATCGATTCCTATTATTGATTTTTATTTACAATCTTTGTTTCGTATGTTCCTGTTGCGATATCAATATAACGAACAAATAAAGAAACCTTGTTTTCTTCGTTTAAGCTGTTCCAAAGTAATTCTGTGTATGCATCCATGTCATCTAAGATGTTTACGAGCTTTGGCTCTCCCTCAAAGCTTGGAAGTGGATTCCCATCACATTTGTATGTATGAATGAAATGTCCTTCTCCTGCCACTGGATTGTCATATGTAAATGTATAACGGTTGCAGCATGATGGGTCCCCATTGTTGCTCTTTAAAATAGACATTGCATAGTCGTATTTTCCCGCTTCAATATGCATTACCCCTGAAATACGAGGTGTGTAGTTTGGACCATCCGGTTCAAACTCTCTACATCTTAAAGATTGCTCGAATGTAAGCTCCTTGTCCATACCTTCGTAAATGGTATCTGTCTGGTCACCGTTTGTTACGATTGTTCTATTTCCTAACACGCGAACCGGTGCATAGATAATCAGGCTTGGGTCTGTCAATTTGGAAGGGTCAAACGCCTGTGTGCGAATTCCTTCTCCCTCTGTTACAAACACACGGTTTCTGCTGTTTTCACTTCTACCCATAATAAAATATGCTGTTACTGCTTTTTTTCCATCCGGTGTCTTACCGATGATAATTCCACGTCCTGGATATGCGTTGCCTTGTAATTCTTTTTCGATTGATAACATTTCCATGAATCATTCTCCTTCTCTTGGGGTAAATTTCCTTTAACATATCAATTATACCTAAAAGCAGGTGTAATTACTAGCCCCTAATTTATTAGTATTACTTCTAAAATTTACGCAGTTGCTCTTCTTCATCCGATGCTGCCGCACGAATGGATTTAATCTCCACAAAATAGCCCGC
>JAXJXL010000098.1:0-8115 GCA_036307525.1 Faecalimonas sp. | reverse complement strand
TGCTTTATCAGATACCGGTTGTTAAGATTGATGGTTTGACTTATGGTAAATATAAAGCAGTGATTCGAGCTATTTGGGAACCGCTTTACGATCATGTAGAAGGTTCAACTAATTTTGATTTCTATCTGGATGCTATTCGTATCTATAATCCGACGAATGGTGGTTTGGCAGACGGTACTACTGACACTGTCATTGAAGATGCCTACAAGGCTGACGGAGAAGGTTGGCCAAGTTACATGGAACTTCGCGACCAGATTATTGCTGCGGGATCTTTTGATAATCTTGCAAATGAAGCACTGCCAGAAAATTTGAAAATGGACGGACTTGTGTTTATAGACGGTGATGATAGCGTTGGTAATGCGCAGATGGCTGATTACATAAGTTATGGTCCTAACAATGAAGTTTATATCGCTCCTGGTCAGAGAGTAGCTTTTATATTGAGTACACCTGAGAATATCAATAGTGTTCACATTGGTATTAAGAGTGCAGATGGTGCTACTGGTACTTACACTGTCACCAATATTGTGCAGGCGGATGATGCAGAGAACAATGTTTCTAAGGGGACTTACTATGGTGCGAAAACGCACACAATCAGTACAACTACTGACATGTATTATGATTTGACTGGTTGGAAGAATGATATTATTGTTATTTCAAATACTGGTAATCGTTACAATACTACTGGTGTTATTTCTGTCACAAATATCAAATCGACTTATACATCAGACCCTAATGCGGTTAGTGGGGCGAGTGAAACGGGTGAGGAAGTGACTTATATGTATATGACAGCAGCTGCTACAACATTGACATTGCGAACTTTAAATACTCCGGTTGAGGATATGACTCCAGAAGAAAATATACCAGAGGTTTCAGAACCAGAAGTAATTGTTCCAGATAAATCAGAGCCTGTAGGAACTGTTCCAGAGGAATCCGTGGTTGTGGAAACTCTTCCAAATAATTCAAAAACGAGTGCAGAACAACTGGAAAATTCTGAGAGTAAAGGAGATATTCCAGCAAGAACTGAAGATGAAGAGTCTAAAGAAAACGTTATAGAGGATTCGAAAGAATATGTAGAGGTGTTAGAAGAGTCAGATGATTCTGAATCGTCAGTAGATGTTGAAAAGAGCATTATCGAAAAAATTATTGAGTTTGTTAAGAGGCTATTCAGCTGGTTATTCAACTGGTTGTTCGGCTGGTTGTTAGGTTAGGAGGGGAAAGACTATGAAGAAGAAGTACACAAAACCTCAAATTAATATTGAAAACTTTACAATTAGCAAGAACATTGCGGCAGATTGTCATATTGTTATTACGAATGCTACGGAAGGCGTGTGCCCATATATAGACAGGGGTGGAAATTCTATCTTTACAAATTTGATTTCGGACTGTACATATAAGCAGGTTGATGGAGAGGGTGTTTGTTATAATGTCCCAGTCCCAACCAACGACCTTTTCAACTCTTAATGCATAAAATTTAATATTAGAAGGCCGTGCCATTTGCGTGGTGCGGCTTTCTTTGGTAGAATAAGTTATCTGCATCTGCTAAGATTGCAGTTCTAATTATGGGAAAGAGGTGTCTAACCTATGAATAAGATCAATAAAAAAACAATCTGGATTGGGCTCATTTGTCTGACGGTATTATGTGCGACAGTCATTCTTTTTATTGGCTTGAAAAATAGAAAGGATTCCAATAAAAGTGACGAAACGCTAAAAACATCAGTTCAATTTGATTCGCTAAAGGAGGTTTCCATTAATTTGGGGAATGGAATGTATATCACAGAAGTGGGAAAATACACAGGTGTCTATATGGAAGATGGATCTGATGAGATTATTCCTGATGTGCTGATGATAACTGTAGAGAATAAGGGACAAGAAGCAATCCAGTACGCCGAAGTTCTTATGCCAGCGGGAGATAAGGAGGCATTTTTTTCAATGTCTACTTTAACACCGGGAAGTAAGATGATTCTTTTAGAGCAGAACCGTATGGAATACGTGGAAGAGAGTTATACTACCGCAATTGCAAAGAATGTAGTAGTATTCTCAAAGGAATTGGGTCTATGTGAAGACAAGGTTAAGATTCAGATTTTAGACGGTGTCATAAACATAACCAATGTGTCTGGAAAAGACATTGATGAAGATATTATAATTTATTACAAAAATAGTGCAGAAGACGTATTTTATGGTGGAATTACGTATCGAGCCCGTATTGAGGGTGGTTTGGAAAAAGGTGAAGTTGAGCAGATCATGGCAAGTCACTGTTCGCAAACTGGAAGCACTATTATGTTTGTTACATGTGGTGAGAATTAATGGAACGTTATTATAAATTTGCGGGCATCGAGTTGTCTGTCATTATACCAGAAGAAAAGTTTTATGAAGATGAGAATCGGCTGAAACCGTTTTCGGTAGATGCGGTGAAATGTCCGCATGTCTACAAAGTTGAAATGGTAGATGTATTAGATGAACCAATTGGTACTTGCATTGTAGCGTATCCGAGTTTTTGTGTTTATCAAGAGGGAGAGCAACGTGTTCGATACATAGGGGCCGTTGAAAACTCTCTGGACGGAGCATATATCCGTGTAAGTAGTTGTGGCAAGGACCATGTGATACAGGTGTTGAACGACACTTATCCTGAACGTATTACGACTAAGACGATTTTGCAGTCCATAGAAGCAGAACATCTTCTTGCACAGAACAATAGTTTTATCTTACACTGTTCGTATATTGAAAGAAATGGGAAAGCGATTCTATTTACTGCACCATCTGAAACTGGAAAATCAACGCAGGCGGACCTTTGGAATCAATTGCGAGGTGCCAAGATTATCAATGGTGACCGGGCAGCAATACGTATTGTGGATGGACAGATTTATGCGGAAGGAATTCCATTTGCGGGTAGTTCGCAGTATTGTGAAAACCGTAGTTTGCCTATCGATGCAATTGTATATTTGGGGCAAGCATTACAAACGACGATTCGCAAAACAGAAGGATATCAAGCGTTTATGAAAATTTGGGAAGGGGTAAGTGTGAACTCCTGGGACAAAAAGGACGTAGAACAAGTTTCTCAAGTTGTGAGTGAAGTTGTTCAAGAAATTCCGATCTTTCATTTAACTTGTACCCCGGATGAATCAGCAGTCATTGCTCTAGAAGAAGCACTAAATAAAAAGAGGTAATTATGCAAAAAAGAAAGCAAACAGAACCATATTTAGCTACATATTTTCATACAAAAGGCGTACGTCTTGGTCTCCCTATTGCAGGTAACTTTGAACTTACGGCTCGATGCAATTTCAATTGCCCGATGTGTTATGTACATATGAATGAGCAGCAGTTGCGTGAGAGCGGCAAGCGGGAATTGACTACTGAAGAATGGATTTCCATCGCGGAGGATGCAAAAAATAAAGGGATGATATTTGTTCTTTTGACGGGCGGTGAGCCATTTGTGCGAAAAGATTTCTTTGAAATCTATGGCGCAATGAAGAAAATGGGACTTATGGTTTCTATTAATTCCAATGGCTCCATGTTGGAAGGAACTGTTTTGGAAAAGTTACTTGCAGATCCACCATTCCGTATGAATATTTCTTTATATGGAGGTTGCAATGATACATATCAAAACATGTGTGGTGTACCGATGTTTGACAAGGTTGTCAATAATATTCGCACTTTGAAGCAACACGGTATTGATGTGAGTATCAACCTTTCAATTACGCCATACAACTGCAAGGACATTGCAAGAATTTACGAAGTGGCAAATGAACTGGAAGTTCCGGTAAAGGCATCAAGTTATATGTATCCGTCCATTCGTGTGAATGGAGAGCAATACGGTTGCAATGACCGTCTTTCTCCAACTGAATCGGCGGAGTGGAGCGTGGAATGGGATTTGCTTCGATTTACAGAGGAAGATTTTCAGATGAGAGCTAAGAACATGGCGAACCTTGTGAAGGTAGATGAAACAGAATGCTCGATTGATATAGAAGAAGGCGTGAAGTGCCGTGCAGGAAGAAGTAGTTTCTGGCTGACTTGGGATGGAGTGATGCGCCCGTGTGGAATGATGCCAGGTCCGAATGTTTACCCATTGGAAGTCGGCTTTGACAAAGCATGGGAAACCCTTCTTGCAGTGACAAAGCAGATTACAACATCTGCAAAGTGTTCAAATTGTGAGAAAAAAGAAGTCTGTGGAGTATGTGCTGCGGTATGCATGGCAGAAACGGGACAATTTAACGGAACACCGAGTTATATGTGTGAGAGAACAGAAGAGATTATTCGAATAACGAAAGAAAGAGCAATGTAATTGTTCCGTGACAACTTGATATTGTACCAAAATTGAGATACAATGCAACTAAAATATGATGTAGAGATTTCAGTAGGTGTTTGCAAATGAAAAAGATAAAAATTTCAAGTATATTACTTTTAATAATTTCAATATCACTATTTGGAGCATATCTATATTATGTCCGAATGACTAGTGACACAACGGCTCCGGTAATTCGTTGCGAAAGTGAAGAACTGGTAGTAAGTGTTTCTGTGACAGAAGAGGAATTATTAGAAGGTGTGATGGCAGAAGATGATAAGTCGGGAGATGTATCAGATACGTTAGTGGTTGAAAATATTTCTGCCTTTGCAGAAAAAGACAATCGAATCATTACATATGCGGCAATCGATGAGCAAGGGAATGTGGGACGTTGTACGAGAATCTTGAGATATACAGATTATGAAGAACCAACATTTTCGTTGACAGAACCAATGCGTTTTCGTATGGGCTCAACTATTGATATTCTGAGAAGAGTTGGAGCGCAAAGCATGTTGGATGGGGACTTGACTGATAGCATTAAATATTCTTTAGATAGTACCATTGATTTAAAGAATAAAGGTACATATCAGGTCGAGTTTCGTGTGACAGACAGTAGCGGTAAGGTAGTTTATCTTCCAATTGAATTAGAAATTTATGATCAGACAGAAGAGCGTATATCGGTGGTTTTATCTGATTATCTTATTTATGTTCCTCTAAATGGAACCTTTGATCCGCAAGTATATTATGTAGGATCAGACATTGAAGGTGTTTTGACGACGTATTCGGATGTTGATGTGACAAAAGCAGGTGTGTATACTGTGGATTATACAGTTACTGGGACAAACAGTATAGGAAAAAGCAAATTGGTTGTTGTAGTGAAATAGTTGATACAAATGAGGGTAGAATTTTGAATAATAACACAGAGCAGTATAAGATAAATTTGAGTTGTATCATAAGAGATGTTTTCCGAGATATTTGGGTGGCAATTGTGGTAGGAATTTCCTTTGCATTATTAGCATACGTGATTGTAAACTATACCTATAGTCCTAAATATACATCTCGTACAACATTCGTGGTGTCTGCAAAAGGAAGCACCACGGGACCTTATGGTGATATTACAAAAATACAAAAATTAGCAGATGTGATTGAGTCCGTGATGGACAGTCAAGTGCTTAAACGATTAGTGAGCGATAGATTAGAAATGGATTCCTTCCCTGGTACGGTTGAAATTGCAGTTGTGCCAGAGACAAACCTATTGACTGTCAGCATTACTTCGGATACTCCAGATGTGGCATTTCGATTGCTGAACACGCTTTTGGAATGTTATCCGACAGTTGGAGAGCAAGTGTTGGGAGAGATTGTACTTGAAATCTTTGAAAAGCCGACATTTCCAAGTGTGCCTAATAAGACGATAAGTAGTAAGAGAGTTATGCTGTATGGGTTTGCAATCGGTATGGCATTGATTGTTGTGGTTTTTGCGACGTTGTCTTATTTGAAAAACACAGTCAAAGGCAGGGAAGACATCGAAGAAAAATTGGATACAAAAGAGATTACAACGCTTTACCATGAGAGAAAATATAGGAATTTAAGGGATCGTCTCCGCGGAAAACAAAAGGCACTTCTTTTGACGGATCCAACGGTTGGTTTTGGATATGCAGAGGCGATTAAGAAGATCCGTACAAAACTCTTGTATCAAATGAAGAAAAAAGATATTAAAGTTATTCTCGTTACGAGTACATTACATGGAGAAGGAAAGACAACAGTCGCACTTAATATTGCAGAAGCAATGGCGCAACGTTTTGAACATGTTCTTTTGATAGAAGGAGATACCCGTCAAAAGAAATCTGCTTATGCTATGAAAAATTATAAGTTCCAAGTTCTGAGATGTGATTCGGATAACAGGATTGACAGTGAACTTCTTGAATCTCCAAAAATGAAGGAGCTTTTGCGTGAATTGTGTGAGAAGATGGATGTAATTATCATTGATGGTCCACCGGTACAGAAACGTTCTGATGCGGAACTTTGGGCGCGCGTTTCTGATGCATCGGTCCTGGTTGTCAAACAAAATCAAGCAGAAGCAAAATATATTAATGATACAATCGATATGCTGGATGCATATGGTGAAGGATTAATTGGCTGTATTTTTAATGATGTAGTTTCGGCAAGAGAAATCCTGTCTTCAGGTTACGGTTACGGCTATGGCTACGGCTATGGTTACGGCTATGGCTATGGTTATGGTCGCTATGGAAAATATGGCAAGTATGGTAAGTACGGAAAATACGGTAATTACTATAGAAATCGCGAGAAAGGGGAAGGTTATGAGTCAGACTGAGGAGAGAGTCATTGATGATTCACAGGAACTAGATATTATCACACTTGTAATCGATTTCTTTCGCGCATTTGGAAGAATGTGGAGACAAGTGTTTATCTTGGGTTTGCTTGGAGCAACGGTTATGATATGGTATGCCAATGCAACGTATCATGCGTATTACACAGCATCTTCAACTTTTACAATCAATATTAGACAAGAACAGGATTTGGGACTGAACGCAAGCACAAGCTTTTTTGATAACGCAGCGGCAGAACAAATGGCGATTACGTTTCCGCATATTCTAACGAGTGGTGTGCTTCAAAGAAAGGTTGCAAATGAACTCGGTATGGAGGCTATGCCGGGCACTATTTCGGCAAGTGTTGCAGAAAATACAAATCTTCTTACTCTCTCAGTTCGAGATGTTGATCCGGAAAGAGCTTATACTACCTTACAGGCAGTTATCAACAATTATCCATCTGTGTCGGAAGTAATTGTTGGTAAGGTGAATATGAGTATGTTGGATGAGACGGGGATTCCTGTATCTCCAGATAATCCGAAGAATCTTTTGCGCGACGGATTGAAAGGTGCGGCAGTTGGAGCAGCACTTGGGTTGGTATGGGTGGCATTTGTGACGCTTTTTAGAAAAACCATCAGAAGAGAAGAGGATTGCATAAAATATGTGAATCAGAGGTGCCTTGGAAGTGTGCCATATATACATATCAAAGAGCGTAGTAGAAAGGTGGAAATGCAGCTGAATATTATGCAGGATAAAATCACCTCTGAGTTTAAGGAAGCAATTCGAATTGTACGTAATAAAGTGGAACGCTTTGCAAAAGAAAATGATATAAAAAAAATTATTGTAACCAGTGCGCTTGCAGAGGAAGGAAAGAGTACGATTGCAGTGAATCTGGCATTGAGTTTGGCACAAGAAGGAAAAAAAGTTGCTTTAGTAGACTGCGACCTTCGAAACCCATCGGATGCTATGATTTTAGGTGTAAAACTCGAAAAAGGGTTGACTGATTATCTGACGAAGAAAGCAAAATTCAATGAATGTATTTATACGTCGGAAATGCTGGGGCTCAAGGAGAAACTAAAATTTCTATTTCTTCCAGGTGGAGCAGCTGTTTCAGATGCGCCAAACCTTCTTGGTGGCGAACGTATGGGGCAAGTGATTGATTTGTTGAGTGAAAAGATGGATTATGTGATTTTGGATAGTGCTCCAGTAGGTCTTCTTACAGATGCCAGCGTACTTGCGCAGTATGCAGATGGAGCAATATTTGTTGTCAAGAAAGATTTTGCAAAAACAGATCACATTTTAGATGCTATGGAGCACTTAGCAGAGGGTGATATTGCTATGATGGGTTGTGTATTGAATGTTGACTAGAACGGTGGATACAAATGAATATGTCTCTGTATTAAGAGAATTGGTGGAACAAGAGAAGGAGGTTAGCCTGCTTATTGCAGGAAACAGTATGTCTCCCTTTCTGGTTCATCAGAGGGATACGATTTGTTTTCGAAAACCAGA
>JAXJXL010000097.1:0-3105 GCA_036307525.1 Faecalimonas sp. | reverse complement strand
GATTTTCCCAAAGTGCAGTCGTATACTTGTCTGTGGTTAAAAATCAAAAGGAGTGAAGATTATGAGTACATTATTATCAGTATCAATAGCCCTCTTAGCAGGACTTCTTATGACAAGACTTTTTAAACCATTCAAATTACCGGACGTAACCGCATATTTGATTGCCGGTGTTCTTATCGGACCTTATTGCGTGGGTGCTTTGGGTGTGGATGGTTTTGGATTCTCTTCTATGCATGCGGTAGAAGCGTTAGGACTTGTAGCAGATGTGGCGTTAGGATTTATCGCTTTTTCTATTGGTAGTGAATTTAGATTAGAAGAATTAAAAAAGACAGGAAAGCAAGCATTTGTCATTGGTATCGTGCAGGCACTTGTTGCAACATTGTTTGTAGATTTAGCACTTTTAGGCGTGCATTATATGATGCCGGATAAATTAACAGTACCACAGCTTCTTGTACTTGGAGCAATCGCAACAGCGACAGCTCCGGCTGCAACTCTTATGGTTGTTCGTCAGTACAAGGCAGACGGTCCACTTACCAAATTGTTACTTCCAATCGTTGCTTTGGATGATGCAGTAGGACTTATTGTATTTGCAGTATCATTTGGTATTGCGAAAACTCTTTTGAGTGGCCAGGTAGATTTGGTTTCTATTATTTTAAACCCATTGGTGGAAATCGTATGTTCCTTAATACTTGGTGCAATCATGGGATGGATTTTGACACAGTTGGAAAAGATGTTCCATTCAAACACAAACCGTTTGAATATGACAATCGCATTTGTATTTTTAACAGTTGCACTTTCTATGCTTGAATTCCATATTGGACCGGTACATATTGCATTTTCTTCTTTATTAGTATGTATGATGCTAGGAACAATATTCTGCAATATCTGTCCATTGTCAGAAGACTTAATGGGAAGATCAGACAAATGGACTTCACCATTACTTGCTATCTTCTTTGTAATCAGTGGTGCAGAATTAGAACTTAGTGTATTTGCTGATATTGCAATCGTGGGAATCGGTGTTGTATATATTATCTTCCGCTGTTTAGGAAAATATTTTGGTGCTCTTTTTAGTGCAAAGGCAACAAAATGTGAACCACAGATTAGTAAGTACTTGGGTATTACTTTATTCCCACAAGCAGGAGTTGCACTTGGAATGTGTGCGATTGTTGCATCCTCAACAGACTTTGGTGATCAAGGAACGTTAATTAGAAATATTACCTTATTTGCAGTATTGATTTATGAATTGTTCGGACCACTTATGACAAGACAGGCACTCATGTCTGCAGGTGAAATTAAGCCAATGTCACAAGAAGTAAAAGACCGTCGTAAGAATAAGCTTGAAGAAGTGAAGAAAAATAAATAAATTAAAAGTGCGGCGAAATTTATTTGCTGCGTGTGACTTTCTACAAATGGATGTTTTATAGGTTCCTATACCCACGATTTTGATAAATCGTGGGTATTTTTATGTCAAATATGCCCTATTATAGACATTAACAAGGAAGATGCCTCCATTTTTCAAAATTTTTTGTTGCTTCTGGGTATTTTTAATTGAAAATGTCTTGTTTATACCCATTCAAAAAAATAAACGTCTTGCGCAAAGGGTTTGCAAGTAAACTATGTATTTGATATAATGGCATAAAGTTATTTTTGGGAGAATTATCATGAAGTTGAGAAAGATTATAATGTCTTTGGGTATGGTTGGTATGCTTTTCTTAGGGGGAATAACAGCCCAAGCGGTCAATGTAGTACAAGTTCCGGCAAAAGAAGTTCAAGGTGTATATAATCAGGGTGTAGATTCCAACGCAATAGAGGGTTGGGCGAAAGGACCGCATATTTATAGTGAAGCCGGTATTGTTATGGATATTGACAGTGGTGCGATTTTGTATGCAAAGAATATCGATAATCCACATTATCCTGCAAGTATTACCAAGATTCTAACAGCATTAGTTGCATTGGAAAACAATGAACTGACAGACACTGTTACCATTACTCCGGAGGATTATAACTTCCTAAAAAGAGGGGACAACCATATTGGTCTTAAGAATAAGGAAGAGATCACAATGGAGGATGCCCTTCACGGAACGCTTTTGGCATCCGGAAATGAAGTGGCCCATGCGCTTGGAAGTAACACGGAAGGCGGATATGATAACTTTATCAGGCTTATGAATGAGAAGGCTAAGGAATTGGGATGCATGAATTCTAATTTTACCAATTCCCATGGCCTACATGATGACAACCATTATACTTCTGCAAGAGATATGGCGTTAATTGGCGCGGCGGCATTTAAAAATGCAGATTTTCGCAGAATTACAGCCACGAAATTATATACCATTCCGGAAACCAATGTTACAAATGAAAAACGAGCATTTGAAAATCACCATAAAATGCTGTTTGACTTTAGAAGCCAGTATTATGAATATTGTGTAGGTGGTAAAACAGGATATACGGACAATGCACTGAATACTCTGGTTACATTTGCAACAAAGGATGATGTGAATCTAGTTGCAGTTGTCCTTCGAACTCATGGAAGCGGAAATACCTATGTAGATACGAGAGCAATGCTGGATTATGCATTTGAAAACTTCACAAAGATTTCAGTTACTGTTGATGCGGTAGAAGGAAAAGGTTTAAAAGCTGTTGATGAGAATGCGTATGTAATGGTTCCGACGGGGATAACTTTTGAACAATTACAATGCAGTGTGGAAAACCCAACAGAATTAGGGGACAAGACCGGTGAAGTGAGCTATACCTATGAAGGACAAGCGGTTGGGTCTTTTGAGATGACAATTACCGATGAGTATTATAATGAATTGCATGGAATAGAGGAGAAAAAAGAAGAAAAGAAAGAGTCTCCGTCTGAGAAACCATCTGTGCTTTTGATTGTATTGAAGGTATTGTTGGTTGTAGTGATTATAATAGCGGTTCTGTTTCTTACACTTCTTGGATATGTGAGTTATAAAAGAGCGCAGAAACGAAAGAGGAGAAAAGCAAGAAGAATGAAAAGAATGTATATTAGTCAATGATGTGACACCTAAATCTCAAAAATAAAAAGATTGGTGTGTTACTATAAATGTTAATCGTGAACAAGTACTTGTTTTACTAATT
>JAXJXL010000096.1:0-1548 GCA_036307525.1 Faecalimonas sp. | reverse complement strand
GAATGCCAATGTCATTGCCATGACTTTTAAAAAATGGCGGTTCTTCATAATCTTCTACTCCCTCGTTGTATTTCTTTGACTCTGCTCCTTCTTGCTAAACAAGCGAAAAAAGCCATACTTTTGTATGATATCAACATCATATACGTTATGTCAATTAGTGTGCTGAAAAAAATATACTTTGCTAATTCTTTATTATCATAAAAAATCGTTTTTAAAGTCTGTCTCTGACCTTAAAAACGATTTTCTCTTTATCTCTATTTAAAAAACTTTCTCTTCTTATCCTTCTTGTCATCGCTGCCGGAATTCTTATTTTCCATATTTTTTACGGCTTCTAAGGAATTACCTGTTTCCATATCAAACTTTCTAAGCAATTCTTTTGCTTCGTTAGAAAGCTTATCCGGAACCTGTACAACCAAGGTAACGTAATGGTCACCACGGACATCTTTATTTCTCAAGGATGGAACACCCTTACCACGTAGTCTGACACGGGTATCTGTCTGAGTTCCTGCCTTAACATCATATACAACCTTACCATCTACGGTATCAATCAGAATCTCACCGCCAAGAGCAGCAATTGCATAAGAAATTGGTACGGTAGAGAAGATATTCATATCCTGTCTCTGGAAGATTGGATGTCTGTCTACTACAACCTCTACGAGTAAATCTCCTCTTGGTCCGCCATTTACACCCGGCTCACCCTTATCTCTTAAGCGCACGCTCTGACCATTGTCGATACCTGCAGGAATCGATACCTGAATCTTCTTTCTGGATGAGATGTATCCACTTCCATGACAATCCGGACATTTCTCTTTGATTGTCTTACCAGAACCACCACAATCAGGACATACCTGTGAATTACGGAAGGTTCCAAATGGTGTGGAATGCTGTGTTACTACCTGACCACGTCCACCACAACGGCTACAGGTCTCAGGAGAAGTTCCCGGTTTTGCACCAGTTCCATTACAGCACTTACATGTATCTTTCAAATTCAGATCAAGCTCTTTCTCCACACCAAATACGGCATCTTCAAAGGAAATGCGTACGCTGGTACGTAAATTTGCCCCCTTCATTGGACCATTGCTGTTTCTAGAGCTTCTGCCACCGCCAAAGAAATCACCAAAAATATCACCAAAAATATCTGAGAAATCTGCACCACTAAAATCAAAGCCACCAAATCCACCGCCGGCTCCGCCTCCTTCGAATGCGGAATGACCAAACTGGTCGTACTGACGTCTCTTATCCGGGTCGCTTAATATTGCATACGCCTCGGAAGCTTCTTTGAATCTCTTCTCCGCTTCTACATCTCCCGGATTCATATCTGGATGGTACTTCTTGGCAAGCTGTCTATATGCTTTTTTAATACTGGCATCATCAGCGCCTCTCTCGACACCTAACACCTCATAATAATCTCTCTTCTGCTCTGCCATCTCTATCTTACCTTTCATAACTATTCAGTGCCTTCATAGTTATGAGCGTTTGCCCATTTCAAATCGCTTTGCGATGGGGCAAATGCCTAACTGCACTACACTTTCTTACGGTCTCAGCAGT
>JAXJXL010000095.1:0-2456 GCA_036307525.1 Faecalimonas sp. | reverse complement strand
GGGCGGGAATTGCGTCTTGTTCCCGTGTCCGAAACATCAAAGACATATGTCAGGTAGGCGTTGTCTCCATTTGCACGAAGAAGCGCAATTCCCTTGGAATCCCGCTTCACATACCTGTGCATTGTATTGTTCCAGAGGTCATATGACGCGCAGGCCGTCGCGTCGGGACGCTGTGCATAGATCATGAGCTGGTCTGCATAAGGGTATTTATACAGCCTTGCAGATGTCCGAAGGAACGCTGTCCAGTTCTCATAGTCCTTCATGATCTGACGCCCGGTGTCCTCTGCCAGCTGGGCGTAGATCTGTACCTTACTTGGCATTTATCCCTCCTTCCTTGTTGGGATGCAAATAGTAGGTCATCCAATATTCGTAAATCATTTGTCTCATGTAAAGTTTTGCCATGTTAGAAAAACATAGTATTACTGCATAACAAAAGCCTCGTACGATTTGTACGAAGCTTTATGTGCAACTTAATCAGTGCCATCCATATGTCACTAATTGAAAGTCATTTCGAAAGCTCATCGGCTTTGCGGGAGCAGTATTCATGGTCAGACGGAGACGGGGCCGGGCCAGCAGTTGAGGTTGAATTGGTTCCGGTGAGGGCGTAGGAGCTTTTGGAATCAAATAAGCAGAGAAAGAAAAGAAGAGGTGGGGCTTGTGGGAGCTTCACCTCTTCTTTTTGTGTGAAAATAGCAAACCAAGGTTGCCAAGCAAGCACACTCGCATCATATAAACGACAAAAAAGGAATTCATTTTTATTCAGCTTTCTTTATCGTTTCAAGCAATTACTTGACAGATGGCGTTTCACTGAAATTCCAAGAATGATTTAAAATCCATTTTATACAATAGGGATAATGTACTATTTTTTTTAGGAAATCAATAAAGATAGATGTCACCGTGGATATGATGAGCAAAACAAACGTAATCAGAATAAAATGCCCCCATGAATAAGTAAAGTTGCTAAGGTTATTTCCAAGAAAAAAAGTATGGATTAAAAACACGTTCATAGAATGCTTTCCAAAGAATGCCAGAACAATGTTGATTGGTTTTAATGGAATAACAAATTCGACGCAGAACAATATTACGACAAGTGGGAAAATACAAAAATGGAACTCCCAGAATGATTCCATCGGAACTTTTTCATACATCATGAAAAGAAATACAATAAGCAATATTTCAAGGGTTGCCTTACACGCTTTTAATATCTTATTTCCACTCGTAAGCTTATATAATTTCTCAAAACAGGAATAACGAGCAAAGATGGAGCCGAGAATAAACGGAGTAAGAAAAGCATAGACAGAATTTCCACCCGGGAAATAATTACCATTATGGATGATACGAATAAAAACAACTGCGCCTATCAATGCGAGCCAGAGATCGTCTTTTACTAAGTATAGTAATGGGATAAGCAGGATAAACACTGCAGCGGCACTCATATACCACCATGTGCCATTAAGTGAGGGAGTCGAAAAGAGCTTTGCCAGACCGAGGAAATCAATGACAGTGTAAACTATACCGGATGCCTTACCATCTCTAAATAAAATGGATGTCGTGCGGCCATTGATAAGCTGACATAAAACGGCACTACAAATCCAGACAAACCAGTAACCAGAAAAGGTCTTTATATATCTATGGATTATCCATTTAGTCGCATTCATACTCGATTCACGATAATTGATATACAGACCATAACCGGTTATGAAGGCAAAAAGAGAGACGCATATTTTGCATGCATATGCGAATGCTACAACGTGGGCTTCGGAAAACGGAACAAATGAAATAGTATATGATTTAAAAAGGGTCTCATCACGAAAATTGTGATGGAACATCATCAGAATGATGGCAATTCCTTTTAAACAAACCGAAGCTTTTCTGTCGAAAGTAGCTTTTGAAATTGAAACAT
Source organism: Faecalimonas sp. (assembly GCA_036307525.1). Taxonomy (GTDB): domain Bacteria; phylum Bacillota; class Clostridia; order Lachnospirales; family Lachnospiraceae; genus Faecalimonas. The sequence continues at coordinate 553 of JAXJXL010000095.1, read as the reverse complement.
TTGACATCTAGTCCACCTCTTATTGTTATAGAATTATTTCATTGCAGCTCATAAAGCAGATGTATCAAATAAACTTCTTATACTTGCAAAAGTAAGCATCTAATGACCAAGCAAAAACGTGCGTATGATATCCTTTGTGCTCGCACTGTTATTGTGGAGTTTATAAAAGAGTGTATAAACCGCAGACCAGAATGCATATGCCAAAGCAATTCTAAATATGTATTTCCGTAATATATCTTTAATTACTATGCTTTTCTCAAGAAAAACAGCACCGCTAATCATTAGGAAAGCAGGAACAGCCCATCGGACACCAGAATCAATCATATTGAAAATATTCCATGCTGGCACTTGAGGATTAATGTGAAAATTTTGACTCGAAATATGTAACAGAATAACTGCCATTGTTGAAATAGCTCTGATAGCATCCAGATACAACTCTCTTTCAGATTTTTCGCTTAAGTTCTTGTCTATCGTTAACTGTCTCATAGCCGCTGTTCACATTATCAATTTTCTTTTCTTTTTTTCTATAAACTCCAACATTCCCTTATAACAT
>JAXJXL010000094.1:0-3719 GCA_036307525.1 Faecalimonas sp. | reverse complement strand
GTAGTAGGTCCCAAGGGTTGGGCTGTTCGCCCATTAAAGCGGTACGCGAGCTGGGTTCAGAACGTCGTGAGACAGTTCGGTCCCTATCCGGCGTGGGCGTAGGATATTTGAGAGGAGCTGCCCTTAGTACGAGAGGACCGGGGTGGACTGGCCGCTGGTGTATCTGTTGTTCTACCAAGAGCACGGCAGAGTAGCCAAGCCGGGACGGGATAAACGCTGAAGGCATCTAAGCGTGAAGCCCCCCTCAAGATGAGATATCCCAACGAAAGTTGTAAGACCCCTTGAAGACGACGAGGTAGATAGGACAGAGGTGGAAGTGCAGTAATGCATGTAGCTGACTGTTACTAATAGGTCGAGGGCATAACCAAGTAAGGTGATAGGAACAAAAGATGATGAAATGATAAGAGATATTTGTGTGTAGTTTTGAAGGTACGCCGAAAGGTGAAAACTTTCATAGCATTCCTCCTTAGCTCAGTCGGTAGAGCACTCGGCTGTTAACCGAGTTGTCGTTGGTTCGAGTCCAACAGGGGGAGTTTGAGAAACCCGTAAATCATTGATTTTATGGGTTTTTTTTATTAAATATAACAAAAGTAGATATGCAGGATACTGATAGAAGAAAGAAAAAGGGAGAAAAAATGTCTAAGCGAAATAAGGTACACCAGAAAAGAAGGATGTCTAAGAAACAAAAAATCGTTATATGGATTGTGTCAATACTGCTGTTTATGGTTTTGGGATATTGTACTGCAGTGTTTTCTAATATTCCATTTATTAAAAAATGGAGAGGAATATACATAGAAACAGCTATGACAACTGGAAAACATCAATGGTTGGCAACAGCATTTATTCCAGGATATATCATAGATGATGTTATGGAAGCAGCTAGGGAAGGGCAAGCCATACAAGATGGTCTGGAAAGTAAGTGGGAATCAGAAAAGATAGAAATTAATACAACAGCGCCAAAAAATCAAACAGAGGAAGAATTGTTCTATGAGAAATTTTGGGAAGTAGATAAAAAGTCCTTGGAAACATATATGTCTGACCACGGAATTTCAACATATAAAGATTTGCTGATAGAAAATTTGGACGGCAGTATAAATATTACAACCACATTCGGGGAAAAAATAAAGGTATTAGATAGTGAAAATAATCTATTAATTGTAGAGGTAACTGGAGAACAATATAAAGGCTTATTGGCTATCATAAAAAATTCGGCACAGGTTACGGTTGCGAAATCAAAATCACTTGGGTCATACGGAAATTTAATTACAAAATTTGCTGAAGACAATCATGCGCTTGTTGCAATAAATGCCAGTGGATTTATGGATGAAGAATTCAAGGGAAATGGTGGTACCGTCATGGGAAGTATGGTTCTTGATGGTGTAGAGTACGGAAGGCCAATAGGATCCATGAAATTTTTTGGATTTAAAGAAGATAATAAATTATATATAGAGAATTATAATGCGGGGGCAATCACAGACTATAAATGGGGAATTCAATTTAGTCCGGCACTGATAGTGGACGGTTCGAAATATGTTCAAGGATCATTTGGTTACGGTCTTCAGCCGAGAAGCGCAGTTGGACAAACAATGAGTGGAGAATTTTTAATGCTGATAGTAGATGGGCGCCAAGTTGGACATAGTATAGGGGCGACTGTAAATGATCTTGCAGAAATTATGCTTAGACATAAAGCATATCAAGCCATGAATTTAGATGGTGGAAGTTCATCTATCATGAATTATAGAGGAAAAACAATTAGTAAACCATCCAGTAAAAATAGTTTAGGGAGATACTTGCCAAACGCATTTATCTGTAAGTTTGCAAGTGACGTAGAAAGTAATTAGTCGCATAAATCTTTGGTAAGAACTTTAAAAAATAATTAAAAAAGTTCTTGCCAAAGAGCTGATAATATGTTATCATTGTTTGCGTTGAGGTCACTGGTCAACTGGTGATTCACAAGACTGCGGCTCCTTGTTCAAGCGGTTAAGACATCGCCCTTTCACGGCGGTAACACGGGTTCGATTCCCGTAGGAGTCATTTTGCCTATGGCAAGCAATACAATTATATATGGCGCAGTAGCCAAGTGGTAAGGCAATGGTCTGCAACACCAGTATCCACCGGTTCAAATCCGGTCTGCGCCTTAAAAAAGAACTCAGAGAAAATCTCTGAGTTCTTTTTTATAATGTTGCACCAAAGTCTGATACAATAACTTGTCCTGTAATCGCACGTGATTCGTCACTTGCTAAGAATAGTAAGATGTTAGCAATATCTTCCGGCATACTTACTGGCACAGTTAGATTCATATGTTTTCTCATTTGACCAAACATATCCTGATTTAATGTTGCAGGGTCAGTTTTCGCCATTGGTGTAGCAATTGTACTTGGGTTTACTGAGTTACAACGGATTCCTGTACCTGCAAAACGAAGTGCAGTGTGTTTTGTCATTCCGATAATAGCAGCCTTACTTGTTGCGTAAGCGGCACCACCGGTTCCGAATGCACCCGCAACTGAGTCTAAGTTAATAATAGATCCGTAATTGTTCTTCATCATTTCTTTCACAACGGCTCTTGTACAATAAAGAGTTCCTTTTGTATTGATTCCAAGAACCCATTCCAAATCTTCATCTTCATAACACTCGATTGGTTTAAGACCAGCTTCAAGAACACCTGCATTATTTACTAACACATCAATTTTACCATATGCTTCAACAGTCTTAGCAACTAAATTTTCTACATCATCCACTTTAGACACATCAGTTTGTACAACAAGTACTTCTCCACCATTTGCACGAATTTCTTCAGCAACTTCTTCAAGTTGAGGAAGACGACGAGCACTGATAACAACTTTTGCTCCTTCTTTTGCAAACAATTTTGCGGTAGCAGCTCCTACGCCTGAATTGCTTCCTGTAATAATTGCAACTTTTCCATCTAAACGTCCCATATAAAAAGACTCCTTTCTATGTATAAATAGTATGACTTTATTATAAAATTAAAACAATTACCAGTCAACTATTCGACGCTTAATATTTAAACCAAGTACCCAAGAAAGTACAATTTTAATAATTGTAATGGGAAGAAAAGGAATTACACAGGCAGTTAGACCTGCGATAAATGTGCTTTTACTCAAAAAACAAAACATTGCTGTTCCACAAAGTAGATTTATCATATTTCCTAAGAGAACACATATTAGGAAACAACCTTTGAACCGAGAACGATTGTCGACTCCCAAACCTACCAGGTATGTCATGAGTGGAAAAGATAGAATAAATCCTCCTGTAGGTCCGGTAATGATTTGCCAGCCACCTGTAAAATTAGAGAAAACCGGGAGCCCAAAAGCGCCTAATAATATGTAGATAAGTGTAGCGCTGGCACCACGTTTTGCACCTAGTATAATGGCAATCAATGAAAGAATAAATGTTTGTAAAGTAAGAGGAACCCCCAGGGGCATTGGTATGGAAATTGGTGCTATGACGCAGATGAGAGCAGTAAAAAGTCCAATAACACATAACTCCTGTATCTTTGAAAATTTTTTTGTCATATAATAAACTCCGTAAAATATTTAATGTGAGTATATATGGAAACAGCTGTTGTGTCAAATACTTGAGTTTCCGCAATCTGTAATTAAAAATTGAATACTTCTACCCAAGATAACAATCGGCCAATTTTTTGAGCGAAGAAAAATGGAAATCACGTGAATAGCGGCACTTTAATAAGCCCAGCCGAG
>JAXJXL010000093.1:0-6058 GCA_036307525.1 Faecalimonas sp. | reverse complement strand
GATACTGGTGCGGAGGGGCTTCGCAAGGCGAAGTTGTCTTATCGACCAGCCTTCTTGCAGGAGAAAGGTATTGTAAAGGAGAGATAATCATGATAGCAGAGAAAATGCAGAATATGGTGAAAAACAGTTCGGCAATCCGTGCCATGTTTGAGGAAGGAAATCGTTTGGCGAAGATTTACGGAAAAGAAAATGTGTTTGACTTTAGTTTGGGGAATCCAAATGTGCCGGCGCCAAAAGCCGTAAAGGATGCCATTATCGAGATTTTGAATGAAGAAGACCCGGTTGCACTTCATGGTTATACCAACAGCAATGCGGGCTATGAGGATGTGAGACAGGCAGTAGCGGAATCTATTAATGAGAAGTTTGGCACTGCATTTGCTGCGAACAACATTGTGATGACTGTGGGAGCAGCAGGTGGGCTTAACGTAGCACTTAAGATTTTGCTGAATCCTGGGGATGAAGTAATTGTGTTTGCGCCTTACTTTGGAGAGTATAGAAGCTATACAGCAAACTTTGATGGTGTGCTTGTTGCGATTTCTCCAAACACAGAAAATTTTCAACCAAAGTTGGATGAATTTGAAGCGAAGATCACGCCAAAGACAAAAGCAGTTATCGTAAATACACCGAACAACCCGACAGGTGTTGTGTATTCAGAAGAAACCATAAAGAAACTGGCTGCCATTATGGAAGCAAAGCAGAAGGAATTTGGCACAGACATTTACCTGATTTCTGACGAGCCATATCGTGAGCTGGCATATGACGGAGTTGAGGTTCCATATTTGACAAAATATTATGCAAATACAATCGTGGGATACTCATTTAGTAAATCCTTGTCTCTTCCGGGAGAGCGTATCGGATATTTGGTGATTCCGGATGAAGCATCTGATAGTGCGGATTTGATTTCTGCGGCAAGTGTTGCAACACGTATCTTAGGATTTGTAAATGCGCCAACCTTGCAACAGAAAATGGTGGTAAGATGTTTGAATGAGCAGACCGATATTTCTTACTATGACAGAAACCGCGAAACCCTTTACAATGGTTTGACAGAGTGTGGATTCACCTGTATTAAACCGGAGGGTGCATTCTATTTGTTTGTAAAATCACCGGTTGAAAATGAGAAAGAATTTTGTGAGGCAGCGAAGAAGTACAATATTTTAATCGTACCTGGCAGCTCCTTTGGATGTCCTGGTTATGTGCGTATGGCGTACTGTGTTGCATACGAGACAATCGTAAATTCATTACCAAAATTTAAAGAACTCGCAAAGGAATACTTTTAAAATGAAAGCATTTGAGAAAAATATTCGTAAGGTGGAGCCATATGTTCCGGGAGAACAGCCACAGCGAAAAGTGATAAAATTAAATACCAATGAAAATCCATATCCACCGGCACCGGGTGTTAGTAAAGCTTTGCAGGGAATGGATGTAGACAGATTCCGTTTATACCCGGACCCGACAGCAGGAAATTTAGTACATACTTTGGCAGAATACTATGGTGTGGATGATTCGCAGGTATTCGTGGGCGTTGGCTCCGATGATGTATTGGCTATGTGTTTCTTGACATTTTTCAATTCGGATAAGCCGATTTTGTTCCCGGATATTACTTATTCCTTCTACAAGGTGTGGGCGGAGCTATATCGGATACCATATGAATGTCCTGCTGTGGATGAAGGTTTCCACATGGTGAAAGAGGATTATTATAAGGAAAATGGCGGAATCATTTTTCCGAATCCAAATGCCCCGACGTCCATCTATGAAAACTTAGATTTCATAGAAGATATTTTAAAACACAATGATGATGTCATTGTGATTGTGGATGAGGCATATATTGATTTTGCAGGGAAGTCTGCTATTGAATTAATTGATAAATATGAGAATCTGATTGTGGTGCAGACCTTTTCAAAGGCTCGTTCTATGGCGGGTATGCGTATCGGCTATGCAATCAGTAATCCGACGCTGATAAAATACTTAAATGATGCGAAATATTCCTTCAATTCTTATACCATGAATATGACGTCCTTGGTATGTGGCGTAGAGGCTGTGAAGGATAAGGCATATTTTGAGGAGACAGTGCAGAAAATCAAGGACACGAGAGAGTGGACGAAGAAGGAGCTTACAAAGCTTGGATTCACATATCCGGATTCCCAGTCTAATTTTATCTTTGCAACACATGAAAAATATGCGGCGAAGGATTTGTTTGAGGCTCTAAGAGATGCGGATATTTACGTAAGATTCTTAGGTGGAGAGCGTATTAAAAATTATTTGCGTATTTCTATTGGTACCATGGAAGAGATGGAATGTTTAATTGGGTTCCTGGCGGAATATATGAACAAGCACGAATAAGGGAGAGAAAATATGTTAAAACTGATTTTACAGGGAATGGCAGTAGGGATTGCCAATATTATACCGGGTGTCAGCGGTGGCACCATGATGGTTGCAATGGGCTTGTATGACAAACTCATTCACGCCATTACACATTTAAAGAGTGAATTTAAAAGCGCTTTAAAATTATTAGTTCCGATTTTTGCAGGAGCAGGGATTGCAGTTATCGTATTATCAAGACTCTTTGAATATTTACTTGCAAATCACCCGATTCCGACGAACTTTGCATTTTGTGGTTTGATAGCAGGAAGTCTTCCTTTTATCTTTAAAAAGGTCGAGGGAAAGAAGATTACGGTTGGCAAAATTATTCCATTTATCATCTTCTTTGCAATTGTAATTCTCATGGCAGTTATGGGCGAAGCTGCCGGTGCAGATGCAGATGTAAGCTTCGGCGTAGTAAATGTACTCAAACTTCTTGGAGTAGGTATTATTGCGGCTGCAACTATGGTTGTCCCGGGTGTCAGTGGTTCTATGATGTTAATGCTTTTGGGATACTATGATGTGATTCTCGCAACAATCAATGATTTTATTGATGCCGTATTAGCATTTGATATCAAAGCAATTTTGGCGGCAACCGGTGTTCTGGCGCCATTTGGCATCGGTGTGGTTGTTGGTATCTTTGTGATTGCAAAGATTATTGAGTTTATTTTTGCAAAGGCAGAGACACATGCTTATTTTGGAATTATTGGTTTAATTATGGCATCACCGATTGCCATACTTTTGCAGACGGATTGGGGTAAATTCTCTGTTCCAACTCTTGTTATCAGCGTAGTTACATTTATTGCAGGATGGTTTGCGGCAAGCAAGCTTGGTGGGGAATAATCCCATCTTTTTACGTTGACACGACTAGGAAAAATTCTTATAATCTAAGTAACAGTTCAGAGCCAAGCAAAATTTTATAAAACAGACGTAAAATGCTTGCATTTTTAAGAATGTTTTTAAAATTTTATTTGGCGGATACGCCATACCGAGTAAACATAAGGTGTTTACGAGGTGGGCTCTGAATACGTTCTAATTCAGTATCGAAGAAGAGGTGAAACGTATGGAAATGAGACAGAGAGATGAAGCGAAAAGAAGCAAAGCGTGGGTGATTGTGATGATTGCCTCTAGTGCAATTATCTTGCTGTTGGCTATCTTCTTTATTACAAATTCTGTGACAGGTAATCCACTGAAGGGTGAGTGGCTTGCAGAGGATAAAGGATATCAACTTGATATTGATGATGACGAAATTACAGTAGAAGCTACCATTGACGGTCAATATGTTGAAGTGGATTTATATTATACCTTAGATAAGACAGATAGAATCATTACATTGAAGTCGAATACGACTGCTTATGCAGAGGCGGCCGATGATACAGATGGAAAAGTTGCTGCAGGTCAAATAGATGAGGCAATCAGTGAATTCTTAGGTTCTTATAACTATAGTATTGAGGATGGTAAGTTAACACTGACAAAACGGGAATTTGAAGATGAATTCGTTTTTACAAGAATAGAGAAATAGGTGAGATTGCGCTTTGTGCGCAATCTTATCTTGATTATAGAACATTGCTATTCTGCAAGAATTTCTATACAACATTGCTGCTTTCCAATACTTTCTATAGAATGTCAATTTTATATGTAAAATACCCATGATTTTATGGAAATCTGGGTATTTTTGAGTGTTACAGGGCTGTTTATAGAAATTTGAGCTTTGGAAGTCGCCTTTTAAGGGGTGATTTTCAATAATTCTGGGTATTTTTGGCAAGATACTAGGCTATAATACCCAGTCGAATAAACAGTTACAAAAATTTTCGAACTAGGAGGCAGACATGAAACGAGAACATACAAAGGTAATTCAAATAGGCAATGTAAAAATTGGTGGTGGAAATCCAATTGCCATTCAATCTATGACCAATACGAGAACAGAGGATGTGGAAGCAACCGTTGCTCAGATTCTGGCATTGGAGGCTGTTGGCTGTGAGATTATCCGCTGTGCAGTTCCTAACATGGAGGCAGCCAAGGCTCTTTCTGAGATTAAAAAGAGAATTCACATTCCGCTTGTGGCAGATATTCATTTTGATTATAAATTAGCCATTGCGGCGATTGAAAATGGTGCAGATAAAATCCGCATTAATCCGGGGAATATCGGCGATACCGAGCGTGTGAGACAGGTGGTTGTAAAGGCAAAAGAATACAATGTGCCGATTCGAGTTGGTGTAAATAGTGGTTCGTTAGAAAAAGAACTAGTTGCAAAACATGGTGGTGTTACAGCAGAAGGGATTGTTGAGAGTGCCTTAGATAAGGTGCACCTCATTGAGGACATGGGATATGATAATCTGGTAGTAAGTATCAAATCCTCTGATGTTCTGATGTGCGTGAAGGCCCATGAACTCATTTCTGAGCAATGTAATTACCCATTACATATCGGTATTACAGAATCAGGCACGGTTCTGTCGGGAAATATTAAATCATCAGTAGGTCTTGGTATCATGCTTTATCAAGGGCTTGGTGATACCATTCGTGTGTCATTGACAGGTGACCCATTAGAGGAAATCAAGTCAGCGAAATTAATTCTGCGTACACTTGGACTTCGAAAAGGCGGCATTGAGGTTGTTTCCTGTCCGACCTGTGGAAGAACCAAGATAGATTTAATCAGTTTGGCAAATCAAGTAGAAAATATGGTGGCAGATATTCCGCTTGACATCAAAGTGGCAGTGATGGGCTGTGTGGTCAACGGACCGGGGGAAGCCAAGGAAGCGGATATCGGAATCGCCGGAGGTGTCGGCGAGGGGCTTCTCATCAAGAAGGGTGAGATTGTGAAGAAAGTAAAGGAAGAGGAACTATTAGAGACTCTAAGAGAGGAACTTCTGAATTGGGACAAGTAATCGTAAGGAGTACAAATGAGTAAGTTGTTTTTTGATGTGTTTCCAACTTTAAAGGTGAGTGAAGATATTCGAATCTTGTTTGGAGATGTGGAGGTAACGAAGGTTGCAACCAATCCGGACAGGACTTATTTGCATGTCCATTTTTTAAGCACACATCTACTCGAAAAACGTGTGATTTATGCCATGGAAAGAGCCATCAAGGAACAGCTTTTTGGACAGACGATGATATGTGTCGAGTTAGTCGAAACCTATCAATTATCCAGCCAGTATACACCGGAAAATCTGTTGCGAGAGCATAGGGAAAGCATTTTACTGGAACTGAAAAAACGCAGCATTGTGGAACACAACATGTTCGCCAATGCAAAATATACATTTGAAAATAGAAATGTTGTGACACTGGAGTTCGAAGAATCAATAGTGGCAGAGGGAAAAGCAGAATCCATCGTGACACTTTTGAAGGAAATCTTTGAGGTGCGCTGCCATATACCGGTGGATATTCGCGTGAATTATCACAAGGCTAAGAAAAGTAAGATTCAGGAACACAATGCCATTCGTCTGCAGCAGGAAATCAATGCGATTGTGGAGGCAAATGAAGCAAAGCAGGATGAACTGAACGCGGAGAAAAAGGCGGAGAAGGAAGCTAAGAAAGCCGAAAAAGAGGAGAAGAAGGCGAAGGCAGAGGCCTATGCAAAACGACAGGAAGCTTATCGGGCAGCGAAAAAGACCGAGGATCCAAACCTGGTTTACGGCAGAGATTTCGATGACGAGCCGATTGAACTGAAGACCGTCATGGGTGAGATGGGTGAGATTACATT
>JAXJXL010000092.1:0-2163 GCA_036307525.1 Faecalimonas sp. | reverse complement strand
TTCTTCGTCGCAACCCTTAGCTACGCCAATCACGTGTTCGTCAGCAAACTGCAAGCCACCTTCTGTTTCTTCCATTTCCTTGAACTTAGAAGCAGGAACCTTACACAATGGACACTTTTCAGGAGCTGCATCACCTTCATGAATATAACCACAAACGGTACAAATAAATTTCTTTGCCATAATTCTTCTTATTTAATCAGTTAGTCAATATTATATTATTAGTTAATTCGCTTGTTCTTTACAAGAGGGACAAATACCTCTATAATAATAATGGGTTCCTTCTATCTGAAAACCCTCATTCTGCATCTTCGTAATCAATTCGTCTTCTTTCGGGGCAGGAAGATCGAAAATTTTGTTACAATTCTTGCACAAAAAATGAGCATGCAACGAAAGGTCACCGTCAAAGCAGACATTATGTTCATCAATAGTAAGCATCTGTGCTGCTCCATGTTCCACAAACAACTTTAGGGTATTATAAACCGTTGTCTTGGAAAGAGTAGGAATATCATCGCACAAAGCCAAATAAATTTCTTCGATAGAGGGGTGCGTGCGATGTGTCAACAAATAATCCATGATAGCCAAACGCTGTACGGATGGCTTCACATTAAAACTCAATAAATAATCGTACGTTCTCATGATACCTCTCTTTCAGATTTGTAATTATTACATTTTATTTTCTTTTGCAAAGATAGATACTTTTTATAGAAATGCAAATAAATCTCGATTTATTTCTTATTTTTTCTTGCTTAACACCCTAATTTCTGCAGGAATGATTATTTTTGCATTATCGTTATCGATAAATCTAGAAGAATATGAAATATGGTTTTGTAAAAGTAGCGGCTGCTATCCCTGCTGTAAAAGTGGCCGACTGTAAATTCAACGCTCAACAAATCGATACCCAAATTGCCATAGCAGACGGCAAGGGTGTACAGATTATCGTCTTCCCTGAATTATGCATCACCGGCTATACTTGTGCCGACCTCTTCGGTCAGACACTCTTGTTGGAAGAAGCCGAAATAGCATTGATGCAAATCATGAACAATACCCGACAAATGGATATCATTTCTATTGTTGGCATGCCGGTAGTAGTCAATACCACTTTGATGAACTGTGCGGTTGTTTTGCAAAAAGGAAAGATTTTAGGTGTGGTTCCTAAAACTTATCTCCCTAACCATAAAGAGAGTGCGGAACAGCGCTGGTTCTCTCCGGCTTCTGTACACGCTGAAACCAACATCCGCCTTTGTGGTCAAAATGTTCCTTTCGGTAGCAACTTGCTGTTCGACACACCTGAAACCTGCTTCGGAATCGAAGTCAGCGATGATTTATGGGCACCTGTTCCGCCAAGTTCTTCTTTAGCGCTGAAAGGAGCCGAAATCATCTTTAATCCTTCGGCAGATGTAGAAACCATTGGCAAATACACTTATATCCGTTCGTTGATTGAGCAACAATCAGCCCGTTGCTTAAGTGGATACGTCTTGAGTTCTTGTGGTTTCGGTGAATCTACAACCGATGTCGTATTCGGAGGTAACGGTTTGATAGCAGAAAACGGAACCATGATTGCCTCGGCAGAACGTTTCTCTTTGAAAGACCAACTAATTATTAGCGAAATAGATGTAGAATGTATCCGCAATGAACGACGGAACAATACCGTTTTCGCTGCGAACAAGGCTGCTTGCAAGGAAGAACCAGCCATTCACATCAGTACCGAATTGGTCAACCAACGTGACTTGATTCTTACCCGTAGCATCGAAGCCCGTCCGTTTGTTCCGAAAGGAGATACATTAAATCAGCGTTGCGAAGAAATCTTCGAAATACAAGTCATGGGATTGGCCAAGAGATTGATTCACACCAATTGTAAAACGGCTGTAGTGGGAATTTCCGGCGGATTGGATTCAACTTTAGCGTTGTTGATTACAGTCATGACATTTGATGCTCTTAAGATTCCACGCAAACAGATTATCGGTATAACGATGCCCGGTTTCGGAACGACCGGACGTACCTATAACAATGCTGTCAATCTGATTAATTCTTTAGGAGTAACATTAAAGGAAATTTCCATCAAAGAGGCCTGCCTACAGCATTTCAAAGACATCAACCATGATCCGCAAGTTCATGATATTACTTACGAAAACAGTCAAGCTCGTGAACGAACTCAATTACTTA
>JAXJXL010000091.1:0-2356 GCA_036307525.1 Faecalimonas sp. | reverse complement strand
GAGGAAACACAACGTGTTTTCGAGGTTGGCTCTGAACAGTTCCCACTTTTTTATATTATAGACAAGAATACTAGAAAATATTTACAAAATCGTTGCATAAGATGATAAAAAAGGAAATTTTTTCTATGAAACAAAAAGAACAATTTTTGGTGAATTTTATCATAAGGGCGATTTTAGGAATGGGGCTGATATTTTTTGTAAATCAGTTTTTTGCACAAGAGCAAATCGCTATAAAGGTAGGATTTAACGCGATTTCTTTTCTTGCCTCCGGCTTTTTAGGCTTGCCTGGAGTGGCCATGCTTTATGGTATCGTTTCACTCCCGATTTTATAGAAATTGCACAAACTTAAATCTTTTGCAGAAAAGTACTAGACAAGTGAAAAAAGGGAGTCTATAATACGACGTACAAGAAAAGTTGTTCTAGAATTTTAACTTTCTAAGAAGCCGTTTTCAGGCTAACAATCCAAAAGAAAAATTGAATAAGAAACGAGGATGATGCATTTGAGTGACAAGAATGTTGTGATTTGTGATCGCGAAATTCGTTATGCAAATGGCCTTGGAGAAAACATTGCGGAACGTGAAGATTTGGCAGTAAAGGTGTATGTATGCAGCAGCTTTGAGCATGTTTTGGAGCTTGAGAAAGCGAAGAAAATTCACATTTTTATTGTGGATGAAGAGATTACTTACACTCAGCGAACCAAAATCGGCGCCAATCAGGTTTTTGTTCTGGCCAGGGGCAAGGTGGCGGATTTAGGCGATGAAGAATGGGCCATTGGGAAATACCAATGTGCCGACGAGATTATTCGTCAAGTGTTTGAGTTCTATGTGGATAGAACCAAGGAGAATGTCATGCGTAGCATGAACAAGGAACGGGCAAGAATGGTAGCTGTTTATTCCCCTATTCACCGGATAGGAAAAACAAGTTTTGCAATGGCGCTGGGCAGAGCGGGCGCTAAAAGCAAGAAGGTGCTGTACCTGAATTTAGAAGAGTATGCCGGAATGGACATTGCGCAGAACGCGGACTTGAATCTGGGAGATTTGCTTTATTATCTTAGACAAGGGAATGGCAATCTGGGGATTCGGTTACAGTCGGCGGTGAAGGAGAACGAGGGGGTGGATATGGTAACTCCGATACCAATTGTGCTGGATTTGAAGGAGGTCACTTGGGAAGAATGGGAAGCCCTTATAACCGAACTGTTAGAAAATAGCCTATATGAGGTGGTGATTCTTGATGTAGGCGAGAGTGTGCAAGGGTTATTTCCTTTACTGGAGATGTGTGACCGTGTGTATATGCCGGTTCTGGATGATGAAATATCGAGGCGAAAGCTAAAGCAGTATCAGGACAATGTGGAGCATCTAAAATTGGAGAAGCTAAAACGGATTACATACCAGTTTGTAATGCCACAGAATACGGAAGAGTTTGCAAGAATACTAATGAAGGAGGAATGCTAAATGATAAATGTGGAAGAACTGCACGATAGGATTTTACAAGAGATGGATTTGTCAAAAGAGGTTGGGGACGATGAGCTGATGGAAGTAATACGCCGTGTGCTGAACGAAAATGACCGAGAGAATTATATTTCATTGCGGCAAAAAGGTGATATTGGAAGAGATTTATTCAATGCCTTCCGAAAGCTTGATATCCTGCAGGAATTACTGGAGGATGACCAGATTACAGAGATTATGATTAATGGAACAGAACACATTTTTATCGAAAAGGAAGGTGCTTTATATCAACTTCAGAAGAGGTTTGCCGATAAGCTTAAGCTGGAGGATGTGATACAGCAGATTGTGGCAGGTGCGAACCGAATGGTAAATGAAGCATCGCCTATTGTGGATGCGAGACTTTCCGATGGTTCCAGAGTCAATGTGGTGTTATATCCAATTGCACTCAATGGTCCCATTGTTACGATTCGTAAGTTTTCAAGGGAAGCAATGACCATGAAGGAGTTGGTAAGACGAGAGTCAATAAGTCAGGAAATCGATAAATTCTTAGAGGAGCTGGTGACCTCCAAATACAATATTTTTATCAGCGGCGGCACCGGCTCCGGGTAAAACCACATTTCTAAACGCACTTTCCAACTATATTCCAAAGGATGAGCGCATTATCACAATTGAAGACAGTGCAGAGCTTCGGATAGAAGGCGTTCCCAATCTGGTTCGCTTAGAGGCGAGATATGCAAATGTAGAAGGAAGCGGAGAGATTTCCCTGCGGGATTTGCTCAAAGCCGCCCTGCGAATGAGACCATCCCGGATTATCGTGGGAGAGGTACGAGGAAGTGAAGCCATTGACATGCTGCAGAGTTTAAATACGGGCCATTGTGGTGCCAGCACCGGACATGCCAATAGTCCGAGAG
>JAXJXL010000090.1:0-5427 GCA_036307525.1 Faecalimonas sp. | reverse complement strand
AATTAAATCTTCATCCGTTACTTGGGCAATTAATCCTCTTGCCTGTAATTCTTCATAAATTCCCATGTTTTTTTCTCCTTGAATTCTCAGCATTTTTGCGATATCTTTATAATAACTAGGAGGAGAAATTATGTCAATCTTAGATTACGAAAAAGCTTATAAATTAGGAAAAAAAGAGTATCAACAACGTATGTCTCGCGGCGAAAAACCAACATTACTCGTGCTTGACGATATATTACCTTCCAAAGGCTCCTACAAGGAAGTCCCATTAGGTCTTGTCCAGATTCCATTGGAGCAGGTTGTTGGGACTAAAACGAACAGCAGATGCAACGCATTTGCAAGTAATTTTATGCCGATTTTAGACCAAGGTTCTGAATTTGCACGAAAATGGGCAGACCTAAGCACCAGCCATGTAGAAGAAGGCATTCGTGAGCCAATCAAAGCCTACGAATATATGAATCATTTTTATGTGGAAGAAGGAAATAAACGCGTCAGTGTAACCAAATTTTTTGATGGAATTGAAATACCGGGTTATGTAACAAGATTCATTCCAAAAAAGACAGCGGACAAAGAAAATAAAATCTATTATGAATTTTTAGACTTCTATGAGCTAAGCAATATCAACTACATTTGGTTTACCAAAGAAGGAAGTTTTGCAAAATTGCAAGAACTGGTTGGTAAGGAGCCTGACGAAATTTGGTCCGATGATGACCGCATGGATTTCTATTCCATTTACTATCGTTTTAAAAAAGAATACGAAAATAAAAACACGGACCTTTCTATTACAACAGGAGATGCATTTTTGTCCTTTATGGAAGTGCATGGATACAACAACATTTGTAACTTCTACAGTGATGAATTGAAGAAAATGATTTCTAAAACATGGGAAGAATTCAGCCTGTTAGATGATGATGAAAATATTGAAATCATGCTCGACCCAACGGAAAAGCCTTCCCTCTTGGGCAAATTACATTTGTTTGGAACACCAAAATTAAAAATTGCATTTTTATATGAAAAGACAGCCCACTCTTCTGCATGGACTTATGGGCATGAGCTTGGACGCCTGCATTTAGAGCAAGCCTTTTCAGACGAAGTGGAAACCATTTATTATGAAAATGTAACACAGGAAAATGTAGAAGCCTACATAGAAAAAGCAGTCAGTGAAAAATGCAACATTATTTTCACAACCACACCAGCATTTGCACAGGCAAGCGTGAAGGCTGCCATTGACCATCCACATGTGAAGGTTCTAAACTGCTCGGTAAATACTTCACACCGCTACATCCGAACCTACTACATTCGCATGCACGAGGTGAAGTTTTTAATGGGTGCAATCGCCGGAGCAATGGCTGAAAATAATAAAATCACTTACATTGCGGATTATCCGCTTTACGGAACAATCGCACATATCAATGCGTTTGCAATGGGTGCCAAAATGATTAATCCTCGCGCGGAAATTCATTTGGACTGGAGATGCTTGAAAGACAACGATGTCATGGAAAATCTGCAAAAGTTATCACCTTCCTGCTTCTCAACAAGGGACATGTTAATGCCGGATGACGATGTGCGTTACTTCGGTATCTATCAAATGGAAGATGGCCAAATGCGTAACCTTGCGATGCCACTCCTACACTGGGGTAAATTTTACGAACAACTTATTCGTGCCATTATGGACGGTTCCTGGAACCATGATGAAAGTTCTTCGCTCAACAAGGCGATAAATTACTGGTGGGGCATGTCAGCCGACGTTATCGACGTGATTTGCTCACGTAATCTGCCAATCGGAACGAAGCGTCTGATTGACCTTTTGAAGAAAACGATTATGAACGGAGAGTTCGACCTATTCAAAGGCGTGCTCTACTCGCAAAACGGCATTGTGCAACCGGATCCGAACCATATACTTACACCGGACGAACTTATCAACATGGACTGGCTTGCTGAAAATGTGATTGGACATATTCCAACCAAGGACGAGTTACTGGAAAGCGCAATTCCAGTATATTTGCAACAAGGAATCGATACGAAAGGATAGTTTTATGAAGATATTAGCGATAGCAGACGAAGAATCTGCTTATCTATGGGATTATTTTGAGAAAAGCAAATTAGAAGGTATTGACCTTATCATCTCATGCGGCGACCTAAAACCTCAATATCTTTCTTTTCTTGCAACATTTACCAGTGCTCCTGTCATCTATGTGCACGGGAACCACGATGAAAAATACAAACACACTCCACCGGAAGGATGTATCTGCATTGAAGACCAGATTTATGTGTACAAAGGTGTACGAATTCTCGGGCTTGGCGGTTCTATGGAATATACCTCCGGCGACCACCAATACACAGAGAAAGCAATGCAAAAAAGGGTGCGCAAGTTACGTAGGCAACTTTTTCGTAACAAAGGCTTTGACATTCTGGTCACCCACGCTCCTGCCTTCGGGCTCAACGATGGAGACGATTTGCCACACCGCGGATTTCAGGTGTTTAACACCCTGATAGAAAAATACAATCCGAAATATTTCCTGCACGGCCATGTCCATATGAGATATGGCAGGAAGCATGTAAGATTTGACACTTGTGGGGATACAAAAGTAATAAATGCATTTGATCGATGCGTGTTCGAGTATGAATGGTAAAGAAAAAGGCTATGCGACATCATATCGCATAGCCTTTCATCATTTCTTTTATTCTCTTATTCTTCCACACTTACTTCTTCGTCTGCAATTACGTCTTCTACGACTGGAGCTTCTTCCACTTCTTTTCCAGTGTCAAGCTTCACATCGCGGTATTGTCTCATACCTGTACCTACAGGAATCAACTTACCGATAATAACGTTTTCTTTCAGACCAAGTAATGGGTCAACTTTACCTTTGATTGCTGCTTCCGTAAGAACTTTTGTTGTTTCCTGGAAGGAAGCTGCTGAGAGGAATGAGTCTGTTGCAAGAGAAGCCTTAGTAATACCAAGCATTACCGGTTCTCCTGTTGCAGGTTCTTTACCTTCTGCTACAAGTCTTTCGTTTGCTTCTTCAAAGTCAAGAATATCTACCATTATTCCTGGTAAGAATTCGGAATCACCGTTTTCTTCCACACGTACTTTCTTAAGCATTTGACGAACAATTACTTCGATATGCTTATCGTTGATATCAACACCTTGGAGACGGTATACACGTTGTACTTCTTGGATCATGTAATCTTGTACTGCACGTAAACCTTTAATCTTCAAGATATCGTGTGGATTTACACTACCTTCTGTAAGTTCATCACCAGCTTCCAATACAGCACCGTCTTGAATCTTAAGTCTTGAGCCATATGGAATGAGGTACGCTTTGGATTCACCTGTTTCGTTGTTTGTTACGATAACTTCACGTTTCTTCTTTGTATCGTTGATTGTAGCTACGCCACCGAACTCTGTGATAATAGCAAGTCCTTTTGGTTTTCTTGCTTCAAAAAGTTCTTCGACACGAGGAAGACCCTGTGTGATATCTCCACCGGCAACACCACCGGTATGGAAGGTTCTCATGGTAAGCTGTGTACCTGGTTCACCGATTGACTGAGCAGCGATAATACCAACTGCTTCACCAACCTGTACAGGTTCACCTGTTGCCATGTTCGCACCATAACATTTTGCACAAACACCGATGTGTGATTTACAGGTAAGGATTGTACGAATCTTCACTTCCGTGATTGGACCGCCATCCTTATTTACACCATATTTCATTACGCGCTCTGCACGTTTTGGTGTAACCATGTGATTTGCTTTTACAATGATGTTTCCATCTTTATCGCAAATATCTTCACATACATAACGTCCTGTAATACGTTCTTGTAAGCTTTCGATTTCTTCATTTCCTTCCATGAATGCTTTTACATACATACCTGGAATTTCAGCACCTGCATCTACACAGTCTACTTCGTGGATACTGAGTTGTTGTGAAACGTCAACAAGACGTCTTGTAAGGTATCCAGAGTCGGCTGTACGAAGAGCTGTATCGGAAAGACCTTTACGAGCACCATGGGCTGACATGAAGTATTCCAATACGTCGAGACCTTCACGGAAGTTTGACTTGATTGGGAGCTCGATTGTACGACCGGTTGTATCGGCCATAAGTCCACGCATACCTGCAAGCTGTTTAATCTGCTTGTCGGAACCACGGGCACCTGAGTCAGCCATCATGAAGATGTTGTTGTACTTATCAAGTCCGTCTAAGAGGGCTTTTGTAAGTGCATCATCTGTATTTTTCCATGTCTCAACAACTTCTTTATAACGTTCTTCTTCTGTGATAAGACCACGTTTGAAGTTCTTTGTAATTCTATCCACAGTGTCTTGTGCTTCCTGAATCATCTGTGGTTTCTGTGGAGGCACTGTCATTTCGGAAATGGATACGGTCATCGCAGCTCTTGTAGAATACTTGTATCCTGTTGCTTTGATTTTATCCAACACTTCCGCTGTTACTGTAGCACCGTGTGTGTTAATTACTTTTTCAAGAATCTGTTTGTTTTGTTTCTTTCCTACAAGGAAGTCAACTTCCAAAAGAAGTTCATTTCCTGGGATAGTTCTGTCTACGAAACCTAAATCCTGAGGAATGATTTCGTTGAATAGGAAGCGTCCCAAAGTAGATTCTACTGTACCACTCTTCACTTCGCCATCGATTGTCTTTGTTACACGAACCTTGATGCGTGAGTGTAAGGTGATAGCACCATTTTCATAAGCTAAGATTGCTTCGTTCAAGTTCTTGAAGCACTTTCCTTCACCCTTAACTCCTGGTCTTTCCTGTGTCAAATAGTAGATACCAAGAACCATATCCTGTGAAGGAACGGCTACCGGACCACCATCTGATGGTTTCAGCAAGTTGTTAGGTGAAAGAAGTAAGAAACGACATTCAGCCTGTGCTTCTACGGAAAGTGGCAGATGGACAGCCATCTGGTCACCGTCGAAGTCGGCGTTGTATGCGGTACATACAAGTGGATGAAGTTTGATAGCCTTACCTTCTACAAGGATTGGTTCAAATGCTTGAATACCAAGTCTGTGAAGGGTAGGAGCACGGTTTAACATAACCGGATGTTCTTTAATTACTTCTTCCAAAACATCCCAAACTTCCGGTTGAAGTCTTTCTACCATCTTCTTCGCATTTTTAATATTGTGAGCTGTACCGTTAGCTACTAACTCTTTCATAACGAATGGCTTGAATAATTCGATAGCCATTTCTTTTGGAAGACCGCACTGATAAATCTTAAGTTCCGGTCCTACAACGATTACGGAACGTCCTGAGTAGTCAACACGTTTTCCAAGTAAGTTTTGACGGAAACGTCCTTGTTTTCCTTTTAACATACTTGATAGTGATTTTAAGGCTCTGTTTCCAGCACCTGTTACACTTCTACCACGACGTCCGTTGTCGAATAATGCATCTACTGCTTCTTGTAACATACGTT
>JAXJXL010000089.1:0-3699 GCA_036307525.1 Faecalimonas sp. | reverse complement strand
TGAAAGGAGCAATTATTATGGAAAAGAAAATCCCAGAACTCTATGGAAGTCTCGTATTTAACGACAAAGTGATGCGAGAGAAACTACCGAAAGATATTTATAAGGCACTTCATAAAACGATTGAAAATAACACACATTTGGAATTAGATGTTGCAAATGCCGTAGCAACTGCCATGAAAGAATGGGCAGTGGAACACGGTGCAACCCATTTCACACATTGGTTTCAGCCGATGACCGGTCTCACAGCAGAAAAACACGACAGTTTTATTTCTCCAATCGGAGGGGGCGAGATTGCCATGGACTTTTCCGGAAAAGAACTGGTAAAAGGCGAACCAGATGCGTCCAGTTTTCCATCTGGCGGACTTCGTGCCACCTTTGAAGCAAGAGGATATACTGCATGGGACCCTACTTCTCCTGCATTCATAAAAGACGGTACGTTATACATACCGACAGCATTTTGCTCATATAGCGGGGAAGCTCTTGATAAGAAAACTCCGCTTTTGCGTTCAATGGAAGCTTTGAGTACAGAGGCTACAAAGATTTTAAAACTCCTTGGTAATACAGAGGTGACAAGCGTTTCTACAACCGTGGGACCAGAACAAGAGTATTTCCTTATAGATAAAGATTTATATAAGAAACGGAAAGATTTAGTTTTTACAGGTCGTACACTTCTCGGTACAAAACCACCAAAAGGACAGGAAATGGAAGACCATTATTTTGGAGCTTTGAAACCACGTGTAGCAGCATATATGCATGATTTGGATGAAGAACTGTGGAAATTGGGCATTCCTGCGAAAACGAAACATAACGAAGTGGCTCCGGCACAGCATGAACTGGCTCCGGTTTTTGAAACCACAAATATTGCAGTTGATCACAACCAACTCGCGATGGAAATCATGAAGAAAGTCGCTGACAAACACGGCTTAGTATGTCTCTTACATGAGAAACCATTTGACGGAATCAATGGTTCAGGTAAACATAACAACTGGTCTATGTCCACAAATACAGGGGTTAACCTATTGGATCCAGGAAAGACACCTGCTGAAAATACGCAGTTCTTAATTTTCCTAATGGCAGTTATCAAAGCTGTAGATGAGTATTCTGATTTAATGCGTCTTTCCGTTGCTACTGCCGGAAATGATCACCGACTTGGTGCAAATGAGGCTCCTCCTGCTATTGTTTCGATTTTCTTAGGTGATGAACTGACAGATGTCCTTGATTCCATTGAGAAAGATACGTTCTTTGGAAAACAAAAACGTATACAAATGGATACTGGTGCAACGGTGCTTCCACACTTTACTAAAGATACGACTGACAGAAACAGAACCTCTCCATTTGCATTTACCGGAAACAAATTCGAGTTCCGTATGCTTGGTTCTTCCTTATCAGTATCCGGTCCAAACATTGTGCTAAATACTGCTGTGGCTGAATCTTTATCTGAATTCTATGAGGAATTAAAAGATACTCCTGCAGACGAGATTGAAAGTGCGGTTCACGAACTTGTAAAACGTACGATTGTTGAACATAAAAAAATTATTTTCAATGGAAATGGATATACGGATGAATGGCTCGAAGAAGCTGCCCGCCGTGGTCTTCCAAATATGAAATCCACACCGGATGCTTTGCCTTGCTTTGTTGCTGAAAAGAATATCCAATTGTTTACAAAGCATCATGTTTTTACCGAAACTGAAATACGTTCTCGATATGAGATTTTGTTGGAAGATTATTGTAAACTACTACACATTGAAGCAAAGACATTGAAAGACATGATTCGCCGTGATTTTCTGCCTGCCCTCTCTGCTTACACAGACCAATTGGCATGTGGTATCCAAGCCAAAAAACAAGCAGCTGTTCTCCCATGTAACGGCGAACAAAAGCTTCTTACAACTTTGTCTTCGCATTACGAAGAATTGTTTGAATTGGAAGAAAAACTGGTTGCAGATATACTGGTTGCGGAATCCATCTCCGATATGCTAGATGCGGCAAGATATTATCACGATACTATTATATCGGATATGGATGAAATTCGTGCCGTTGCTGATTTAGCAGAAGGATATTTGCCTGACGATGTTCTTCCATATCCAAACTACGAACAATTGTTGTTCTCAATATAAGAAAGATAGAGGGTATACAAATGCAATATGAATGTGACAAACTTCACGAAGAATGTGGCGTATTTGGCATATTAGATGCCTCCGGTAAAAACGTTTCGAATTCTATCTATTATGGCTTATGCGCCCTACAACATCGTGGTCAGGAATCCGCCGGTATCGCAGTTTGCAATACCAGCGGACCACTTGGGAACTTAGTGTGCCATAAAGATATGGGATTAGTAAATGAAATATTTACTCCAAAAATTTTGGAAGATTTAGTAGGAAACATCGGTATCGGACATGTTCGATACTCGACAACAGGTGAAAGCTCTGCAAAAAACGCACAACCTATCGCGATTAATTATTTCAAGGGCACACTCGCACTGGCACATAACGGTAACTTGACAAATGTAGACGAGTTAAAGAATCATTTACAGGAAAATGGAGCCATTTTTTACACTACTACGGACTCTGAAGTTATCACATATCAAATCGCTTTAGAACGTACCAAGTCTCCAAATATAGAAGATGCCGTGTATGAAACAGCTAAGAAACTGAAAGGTGGATTTGCTCTTGTCATTATGAGTCCACAAAAGCTAATCGGGGTAAGAGATCCTTACGGTCTCAAACCCCTTTGCCTTGGAAAACGTGGTGACAGTTACATACTGGCATCTGAAAGTTGTGCACTTCATGCAATAGATGCCGAATTTATAAGAGATATTCTTCCTGGAGAAATTGTGACCATCACAAAAGATTCTATAGTTAGCAATCACTCCTTGTGTATGAATTCGCACGCTCATTGCATTTTTGAATATATCTATTTTGCCAGACTTGATTCAAAAATGGATGGAATTAATATATACGACGCACGAGTACGTGCTGGAAAGGCCCTGGCAGATGCTTATCCTATAGATGCAGATTTAGTAGTAGGTGTACCCGATTCCGGAATTGCCGCAGCAATGGGGTATGCAAAGCAGTCCAATATTCCTTATGGTATGGCTTTTCATAAGAATAGTTATGTGGGACGAACCTTTATAAAACCGACACAACAAGAGCGAGAGTCTGCAGTACATATAAAACTCAATGTAATTCCGAGCGTCGTAGCAGGAAAACGTATCGTTCTGATAGACGATTCTATCGTTCGAGGAACAACAATATCCAAACTCATAACAATGCTAAAACGCGCCGGAGCGACAGAAGTCCATGTAAGAATTAGTTCTCCACCTTTTTTATATCCATGCTATTATGGAACGGATGTACCTTCAAACAATCTTCTGATAGCCTCTAAGCATACACCCGAAGAAATTGCGAAGCAGATTGGCGCAGATTCATTAGGATATCTGAAAATTGAGGATTTTCACAGAATGGTTGGAAATTTACCTTTGTGTAAGGCTTGTTTTGATAATAAGTATCCAGTATGATATCCTCGAGATTCGTTTCACGAATCCCTCAGGCGCGTTGTGCCGAAAAATGCTACTGCTATGTACTGCTGTCATAGCAGTTTCTTTTTTGCGTCTTTCTTCTTCATTACTCTTTCCCTTTGCTTGTCTCTAATGATATCAGTACGCCTTCTCTTTCTTCGGCCACCTTGTCGCCGGCTTTAAAC
>JAXJXL010000088.1:0-3125 GCA_036307525.1 Faecalimonas sp. | reverse complement strand
GGTCGGACTTCACATCGCTTCTTTTCAGGTTGCGAACATCTGAATATCGCAGGCTTGTGAAGCAACAGAACAGAAAAACATCCCTGACACGTTCCAGATATTGTTTGTCTTTCGGTATCCGATAATCTTTCAGCCTGTTCAATTCGTCCCAAGTCAGGAATATCACCTTTTTAGAGGTGGTTTTCAATTTGGGCTTGAAAGTGTCGTATGCAATATTCTGATGATGCCCTTTCTTGAAGCTCCAGCGCAGAAACCATTTGAGGAATCCCATCTGTTTGCCGATGGTGCTGTTCCTCATATCCTTTTTGTCACGCAGGAAATTTACATACTCGTTCAAGCCGAACTCGTTGAAGTATTCAAAGGTTACATCTTCCTTGAACTCTTTGAGGTGGTTTTTCACTGCTGAGAATTTCTCGTAGGTGGATGCCGTCCAGTTATTCTGATTGCCACACTCCTTTACAAACTCATCGAATACTTCCCAAAAACTTATTTGTGTTTCTTCCTGCTGCTCTTCGCTGGTGTCTTTCATCCGCAGGTTGAACGCATCCTTTAGCTGTTGGGTGGTCGGTATGGTTTCCTGTACCTCAAACTCCTTGAACACGTTTTGAATCTCGGCATAATATTTCAGCAAGTCCGCATTGATTTCGGATGCGCTTTGTTTTAGTTTGTTGGTGCATCCGTTCTTTACCCGTTGTTTGTCGGCATCCCATTTGGCTACGTCAATCCGGTAGCCTGTTGTAAACTCGATGCGTTGGCTTGCGTATATGACACGCATACGGATGGGTACGTTCTCTACGATTGGCACACCGTTCTTTTTCCGGCTTTCCAATGCAAAAATGATGTTACGTTTGATATTCATAATTGGGTGCGTTTGAAATTCTACACCCAAATATACACCCAATATTTGGAATAGCAAAAGATATTCAGAAAGATTTAGATTTACTCTGCGCTTTAGATAGTATATGATTATCAGTGATTTGCAATTTTATGATATTTCTTGAAAGCATAGGTTCGAGAGCCTCTCTCTCCGCTAAAGAGATTGTAAATCAATGATTTGCAATCTCTTTTTTTATTTCCTGCTTAGAACTTTTTGAGCCTTATTTTGTTCTTCTACTAAAAGAAAGCAAAATGAATAGATATGAATGGAAAGTAAAATGGGAATGGGTGACTATACTTTTGTTGCTCATTATACTAATGGCCCGATGCATGAATGGTTAAAAAATCCGACAAATTCAGTGTTTTTTCAGAATTATACCTTTTCTTTGTAACAAGAAAAGGTTTTTTTATGAAGATACTGATAGTAGAAGATGAACCAGCATTGCGCGAACTTATTCAGCGTTCGTTGGAGAAAGAAAGATATATCACGGAACTGGCACCGGATTTCGATACGGCTTTGGAAAAGATAGAGTTGTATGATTATGACTGTATTTTACTCGATATCATGTTACCGGGTGGAAGTGGTTTGGAATTGCTCGCTCGTCTGAAAGAATTGAATAAGAAGGAGAATGTGATTATTATTTCTGCGAAAGATTCATTGGAGGATAAGGTTTTAGGCTTGGAATTGGGAGCCGACGATTATTTGCCGAAACCTTTCCATTTGGCTGAACTGACGGCACGGGTAAAAAGTGTGCTTCGTCGCAAGCATCGCGATGGTGGACATGTGGTGCTGGTAGGTAATGTACGCTTGTTTCCAGATACCTTTCAAGTATGGGTGGGAGAAAAGCAGTTGGATTTGAGTCGGAAAGAATACGATATCTTGCATTATTTCCTCAACCGGCCGAATCGTATGGTTAATAAAAATACGTTGGTGGAATCGGTTTGGGGCGATCATATAGACCAAGTGGACAATTTTGATTTTATCTATGCTCAAATCAAGAATGTACGAAAGAAACTGAAGGAAGCAGGGGCAAGTGTTGAAATAAAGGCGGTTTATGGGTTCGGTTATAAATTGATGGTTGAATAGCAACAAGGAGGGAAGTGTATGAAGTTGTTTTATCGGGTGTTGATTCATCTTTTGGTAGGTATTCTGATTGTTTTTTCAGGATGGGCGGTTGTGTTCTATTGGGGTATGATGGAAGAAGTGAACGATGAAGTAGATGATTCTTTGGAAGATTATTCGGAGCTAATTATCATGCGTTCGCTTGCAGGCAAGGAACTTCCGTCCAATGACAATGGTTCGAACAATCAATATTTTCTGCGTGAAGTGGAGGCCTCATACGCTCAATTGAAAGAAAGCATTTGTTACTTAGATTCGATGGTGTATATTCCCGAGAAAGGTGAAACAGAGCCGGCTCGTATCTTGATTACTCTCTTCAAAGACAGGAATGAGCGTTTTTATGAACTTTCTGTTTATACACCTACTATAGAAAAGGCTGATTTGCGGGAGTCCATTTTTCATTTGTTGATTGGTCTTTTTGTCATGTTGTTGGTAACTATTCTTCTTATTAATATATGGGTGTTTCATCGAAGTATGAAGCCTTTTTATCAATTGTTGGCATGGTTGGAAAACTATCGATTGGGGAAGAATCATGAGAAACTCAGCATTGAGACTCATACTACTGAATTCCAAAAACTGAACGAGGCTGTGAACCGTTATGCCGCCCATAGCGAAGAAGTGTTTGAGAAACAGAAACAATTTATAGGTAATGCTTCGCATGAAATCCAGACTCCTTTGGCTATCTGTCAGAACCGATTGGAGATGCTGATGGAAGATGAGACATTGACCGAACAGCAGATAGGAGAAATTTTGAAAACTTATCAGACTTTGGAGTATGTGAGTAAATTGAACAAGTCTTTGTTGTTGCTTTCTAAGATAGACAATAGTCAGTTTGCTGATCTGCAGGAAATATCTCTCAATGAAGTTTTGGAACGTTATCTGTCAGATTATCAGGAAGTCTATGATTATAAGAATATTACTCTGGATGTGGAGGTAAAAGGAGACTTCAGGTTGATGATAAACGATACATTGGCAGTGGTGTTAATGACCAATCTGCTAAAGAATGCTTTTGTACATAATATAAATAATGGTAAAATCCTTATCGAGATAAATTCTGCAAGTATTCGTTTGGGTAATACAGGGACAGATGTGATGCTGGATGAAAAGCGTATCTTCGACCGTTTCTATC
>JAXJXL010000087.1:0-14728 GCA_036307525.1 Faecalimonas sp. | reverse complement strand
TGACTGGCACTGGGAGGTTTTTCTTTTTATTATAAACGAAAAAATGTCAGGATAGATGATTATTTAAAATCATCCACCCCAACATTTATTTTAGAGCCCCTTTTTCACACTTGAGAAAAGCCTTGTGGATTGCTTCCCGCAAGGCTTCCTTTATGATTTGGTTCATTTCGCTTCCCATCTTCCGGATGCACCGCAAGGCAGCACTGGTCTGTTACTTGATGCGGGAGTCCAATTTTCCTTCTGATATTGTTTTGGGGAAAGTCCGTGTTTTTGTTTGAATGCACTACTAAAGTATGATGCGGAAGAGAACCCCACCATACTGCTTATTTGTTCAATACTGAGTTGTTCTTCTAGAATTAGTTCTGCTGCATGTTCCATGCGAATATTATTGCGATATTCAAGAGGGCTAGTACCTACAATTTTTTCAAAAACTCTTATAAAGTGATACTTGCTCATCGTACACATTCTGGCATAATCCTCCAACGAATAATTGCTATCATAAAATCGGTTCATATGTTGAACAGCAAGGGCAATGCGATCAAAGTGTTCTTTATCGGGGCTACTGTCATAAAGGACATCCCGATCTAACAAAGCCAGTACGACGGAATTGATTACTACAACAACAATTTCTACGCTTGTAAGGATGAAAATGGAAAAAGTCCAAGTTTGGATGTATTTACCAAAAAGGATGGTCGTTACCAAGTGCTAAAAGCAATGGAAAAGTTTATTACACCTGAGTATGTATATTCTGGTTCAAACTCTCATGACCATATTACAATGCAGACATTATTTTTAAATCAAGATATTGGAATGATGGCAAATGGTGCATGGTTATCTAACGAGATGGAAGGAACAGGAAGTACAGAGAATTTTGGTGTAATGAAGACACCTGTGATTTCTGGTATTACGGATAAATTAACAACAGTAAAGGGTGACACAGCATTAAGAAAATTGATTAGTGCCATTGACTCAGTTGTTGATGGAAAGGCAAGTATTAGTGATTACCAATCAGGTGATGGTTATGTGGTTGATGGAAAAACAGTTTCTGCAGCAGATTGGGATTTTGTAAAATCAGCACGTTGTACAGTCGCGAACCAATATCCTGCTCAGACACTTTTCATTCCTTCATATTCTGAGGAAATTGAAGGTGCAAAAGAATTTTTGAAATTCTATTATTCTGATGAAGGAATGAAGATTTTTGCAAAATATTTGCATGTTAACTTGCCAATGGAATTATGCGAAGGTGAAATAGACACATCAGATTGGAACAGTTTTGATGTTGAAATGTACAATCTATATAAGACTTCTGATAATTGTGTTTGTCACTGGAAACGAAGCGCACATGATATTTTCAACAATGGTGGCGCAACAGCATATGGGATATGATCACTCGGGAGGAATATCCGTCATATGGCTGGTATGTGGAGAACGGTTATACCACATTGCCAGAGCATTTTTGCGAAAAATTGAAGCTGAAAACATCTTGTAATCACCATTTCCTTGGGGATGTAGTACAGTGGTTTATGCGGTATCCTGCAGGGCTTCAGATTGAAAATTACAATAGAATAAGGATAAAACCGTCCTTCTTAAACGGCTTGGATTTTGCAGAGGCAAGTCATATTTTACCATCAGGCAAGGCATCTGTTTCATGGAGAAGGTTTGGCGAAGTCATTCGTGTTGAAGTGGTGTGTCCGAAAGATGTCGGGTGTGTATTTGAATTATCCGATGGTTATAGTTTTCAAGGACAATCAGAACGGTGGTTACCGTGTTATGAGGGGCATACGTGCTTTGATATTGTGAACAAATAAGAAAAAAAGAGGTATGACAGGAATGAGAACAAATACAATATGGATTGATAATAATCAGCCGGATACATATGCTGAATTTATTGGTAGTTTTTCAGTGGGACAGGTTAGGGATATTTCCATTAAGGTTGGTTGCGATAGCCATGTTGCAATCTATGTTAATGAAAAGTTAGCCTTCTTTGGTGCTGCAGCTGATTATCCGTGGTATCGCTTATATTATAGAGTTGATATTACGGAGTATTGCACTACCCACAATGATATCAAAATTTTGGTCTGGTACTGTGGAGTTGACTCCCAAACCTATATTAAAGGAAATGCAGGACTAGCATTTGAAGTGGAACAGGACGGAGAAGTCCTGTTAAAAAGTGGAACCCATATTTTATCAAGACAAAATACATGTTATAAAAATGGATATTGTAAGACCATTACGACACAGTTGGGTTTTAGTTTCTATTACGACAATACAATAAAAAATGAGTTGCCATTTCTGCCAAGTATTCAAAGTGAAGAAGAGTATGAGTTTCATATGCGGAAAACGGGGTATCTGAAATTGGGGCAAAGAATACCTGTAACATTTTATAAAACAGATTATGGGTATTTAATTGACATGAAAGAAGAAATTGTTGGCTTCTTGGAGTTGGCTTTCAGTAGTAAACAGGAACAAGAGATTTTAATTGCTTACGGGGAGCATCTAATAGATGGACAAGTGGCAACTATTATTTATTATATACTCGGTATAAAGCCGGCCTTATCCAATGCAGTGATTAATGGAATCTTACTGTTGCTTGGTTTCATCTGCTTTGGTAAAAATTTTGTGGCAAAGACAATATTGAGTATTATTGAATTGACTATTTTACTTGAGGTGTTTTCGTATTTTCCACCAGTTACAGACAATGTACTATTGGCATCTGTCTTTGGAGCGGTTTTATATGGGATAGGAATCGGTATTGTTTTATCTCAAGGAAGTACCACTGGGGGGACAGATATTATGGGAAGATTGATTCAGCATAAGCGTTCACGTTGGAAAATTGGAAAAATACTACTTGGAGTTGATTTTTTCGTCATTTTTTTATCGTTACTTACATTTAAGACAACGGAGACTGTATTATATGGAATGTTGGCGTTGTTTTTATCAACCACTGCGATTGATTATTTGATGAAGAGTCTTAATATTTCCAAACTTGCCTTTGTCATTACGGATAAGGGTCAAAAAATTTCTGATTTATTAATATCCACATCTCCGAGAGGTGTTACACTTGTAGATGCTACGGGTGGATATACACATGAAGACAGACAGATACTAATCTGCGCATTAAAGGAGAGCGAACTATCTGAGTTCCAAAAGAAGATATTAGCCATTGACGAAGGTGCATTTATCATCTATTCGGAATCTCAGCAGATTGTAGGAAATGGATTTTATATCTATGGATAATATGATTGTAAATGCGAGGTGTTTGAAAATGAAATTTCACTTTTTAGGGACAAGTTATGGAGCTCCGACAGCGGAGAGGCATTGTCAGAGTATATTGATAGAAACTACTGATGACAGTGCGTATCTTGTGGATGTGGGTGCACCGGTAATTGATATTTTAGTGAAACAAGGATATGATTTAACAAAAATAAAAGGAATATTTATTACGCACCGGCATGGAGATCACCTGAATGGTCTTTTTGATATTCAATATTTGGCAGGGGTATATGGAATGCGATGCAAAGTCTATGTACCAGAACAGAGAATTATTGATTTTATGCAGGAATACTTTACAATGCAATTCGGTGACATGAAAAATGAACTGATTACATACGAGGTGATAAAGGAAGGTATTTGTTGTATAGATGGTGGTTTGAAAGTTATGGCCTTTCGAACAGCACATTTGGAAGCCTCTTATGGTTTTATTATAGAGCAAGAAGGTATAAAAGTGTGTATTACTGGTGATTTGAGTGCTTCTCTTGAGGACTTTCCACAAGATTTGAGAAATGAGAACATATCATTGTTGGTGACAGAGTGTGCTCATTTTGATTTGGATACCATTATGAAGAAAATCAGGGAGAATAATTTCAAACGAGTTGCTTTTTTACATGTATTTCCCACAATAAAATATGAATATATGAAAAAACAGGCTACAGACAGTACAATAGAAATATTACTTCCAAAAGATGGTGATTTTTATGAACTATAAAAAGTATGTACTTGGAAACAGAGTGTTTGGGAGGAATTCATATGGATTTTAAGAATATTCCAAAAAAATATCGTCCGATACCTTTTTGGAGTTGGAATGAGAAACTGGAGACAGAGCAGACAAAAGAGCAGAACGCTGGACAAAAAAGTCATTCAAAAATTTATTGAGGTTTCCTATCAGCCTTATTATGAGAAATATGGAACAGAGGTTGAAGGTTTTTTACAGATGAACCTCAAGTTATCAGGGATGTAATTCCTTGGAGTTTTGTTTTTGAAACAGAATATTTGGAAAGATATCATGAACATATTTTGGAACACTTAGAGGAATTGTTTTTGTCGGTGGGAGACTACAAAAATACAAGAGTGCGATTTTGGAAAATGGTAACAGATCTGTTTTCTGAGGCATATATGAAGCAGGTTTATGAGTGGTGTGATGCAAGAGGTTTAAAACTGACAGGGCATTTGACTGCAGAGGATGATTTGAAAAGCCAGCTTACAACCCATGGTGCGTGTATGCCGAATTATGAGTATTTTCACATTCCGGGAATGGATTGGCTGGGCAAGGGTGTACGTAAGGAGAATTTAATCGCCTTCCAGTTGTCCTCTGCTGCTGAGCAATTGGGGAAAAAAGAGGTGCTTTCAGAAACCTTTGCAATGTGTGGACACAATATCAGTTTCGCAGAGTTAAAAGGAATCTATGAATGGCAAATGGTACATGGCATTAATCTACTTTGTCAACATTTGGAAGGAAGGTTATGTGCTGAATATTGTGGAACGTACCAACGTATTAGAACGACAAGTGCAAATTCATCAGGACTATCATGTGAAAGTTGATTATATCCCAGATAAGTTATATCTTGTTTGTGAGACGCCAGAGAAATTTCGAATTATCGTGAATGGAAGTGAGATTGAACAAAAGATTGAGGGATGCTTTGTGGATTATACATTCAAGAAGATAGAAATTAGTAAGCATATGGTTTTGGGAGAAAATATTATCTCATTTGACTGCGACTTTGTTCAATCAGAGCAATTTTATAAGAACCGAAGAAACGCTGAAGTTTTTGAGACAGAAAAAAATAAACTGGTATACGATACGGAGATAGAGGCTATTTATTTAACAGGAGATTTCAGCGTAAGAACAGATGGTGTATGGACTGTGCCGGAGGAAGATGAATCCACATTGCGTTGTCAAAGAAAACTTGCACTTAACAGACCGGAAACGGATGTGATGGAGAAGCATAGTGCAATGCGCTATCACGGAGATTTTGTGTTGGACAGACCGAAAACGGAGGTGTTTGTGAAGCATATAGAGCAACAAGGATATCCGTTTTTCTGTGGGAGATTGATATTTGAGGGCGAGTTGGATATTCGTGGTGAACATCCGCTTCTTTGTATTGATTGGAAGGGCATCAATGTGCTTAAGGTAGAAATAAACGGAATAGAAAAAACAATGTTGGCAGACAACAGGCTTTCGCTAAAAGAATTTGGAGTCAGAGGTAAGACCAAGGTTAAATATACCTTGGTAAATAGTTTGAGGAATTTACTGGGACCTCTTCATTTGGAAGAAGGCGAGCCTTATTCCACAGGTCCAACGCAATTTTATAAGGAGCTTTGTATATGGAATAAGCATGATTTGCCGGATTGGAATGATGGTTATTGTCTCGCAGAGATGAGCATTTAACGCAAAAAGGGACCGTCGCACTAACGAATAAAAATTTGTAGGTGCGGCAGCCCCCCTTTTTTACCGACATTCAAACCAGAAACGGACTAGTCGACAAATTTTGTGCTGATGAAACATGTGCTTTTATACCTATTCTTAACATTTTCGGGCAGATTATTGTCACTTATAAAATAGTCTATGTCTTCAAGAGTCATACTTATAAACTTCCCCGCCGCATCAAACTTATCACTCCCGCAAAGATATACGAGTTTTTTTGAATTTGCCCTATATACTTTATGTGCATGTGCATCCGACTCACTTGCAGTGAGAATTGCACCATCGGTACTAAATGAAGTTGTAGCGAAAAAAGCAATATCAACATTGAATTTTGCCAGTGTTTCCAGCATAATCTCTCCGCCAAGTATACCGGGGTATTCCTTGACCATTCCGCCTGTGCAATACGTAGTTATTCCATTCTCAGCACAAAAATTTGCTAAAATCATATTGCTTGTAACTACTGTGATTCCCTTTTTCTCTAACAGAAAATGTCCCATATACTGCGTGGTTGAAGACCCGTCAATAAAAACCACCTCATTGTCGTGAACTAAATCTGCCGCTTTTTTTGCCATGGCATTTTTAGCAACCTTCATACTGTGCTGACGAAATCTGAAAGGAGACATGTTTGCATCTTTAAAGCTTACTCCGCCGTAACTTCTTGTAACTAATCCCTGTTTTTCCAAAAGTGTCAAATCGCGCCTGATACTTGCAGGGGAATACCTTATTTCTTTTACAAGATAGTCTACCGTTACATAATGATATTTTTTAAGTATTTCCATTATTTGGTCCATTCGTTCTTGTTGAAACATAACTGTTCTCCTGATTATTGTTGATTATTTTCAAAAAAAATCGCAATTATTGATTTTTCTTGCTCATTTCATTATACTAATTTCAGAAAAAAAATCAAGGAGGCAGATTCTATGAAAAATCCTGAAAAGTTGTATGAAGGCAATATCCAAAAAAAATATTTGTTATTTGCTATTCCACTTATTTTATCCGGTTTGCTTTCACAATCGTACAATGTAATAAACTCAATGATGATAGGAAAATTTATCGGTAGCTCTGCTTTTGTCGCAACTGCTGTTACCGCACAGTTACTGGAATTTATTAATTCAATCTTTTTTGGCTATCTTACCGGTATCGGCATTTATGTTTCGGTACTCTTCGGCATAGGCGATTACAAAAGAATGCTTAATGTAATTAAAATAAATTTTTTGTTTACTTCTGTTTTGGCTGTTACCGTCACTCTTTCGTGCAATATTTTTTGCGATCAGATTTTTACCGCATTGAATGTTAACGCTGAAGTATATAGAAGTGCCGAAATGTATTTTAAAATCTATACCTGTGGTTATATTTTTATGCAATTAAACTGGGGATTTGTATATATCTCAAACGGTATGGGAATGACCAAGCTTCCTCTCACTTCGTCGGTCGTATCAGGTGTTTTCAATATATGCTTAAACTACTTATTTTTGGCAGTGTTAAACAAGGGAATAGGTTACAGTGCCCTTGCAACATTAATTTCCACTGGCATTATAACTATATTTTACTTTGTAGCATACATAAGATTATTTAAAAATATGGGGGTTTCGCTTAAAGGTCTTAAAGTGAATAAGGATGACTTGAAAAAATCATTCAGCTACGGTGCACCGTCTATGTTCCAGCAAATGACAATGTACAGTTGCACCGCTTTAGTGTCTCCTCTTACTAACACCTGCTCAACCGCCGCAATCTCAGGATATTCAATAGCCAACAAAGCTCATACCCTTATTGCTACAATTTACCAAAATTCCAGTAAGGCAAACACTAACTTTATTGCGCAGGCAATGGGCGCAAAAAAAATCAACCAAATTAAGCAAGGAATAAAAATAGGTATAACCCAAGGTCTTGCTTTTTTCGGTGTGACATTATTACTGTTTGTTGTGTTTGCAAAACAGTTTACGGGACTTTTCCTAGATCCTATTCAAGATGCCGAAAGTTTTAAAGTCAGCGTTAATATTATTAGATTCCTACTACCATTTATTTTCTTCAATGTTTTTAATAATCTTTTCCATGGAATATTCAGAGCAGTAGGTTCCGGAAAACTTATGTTTGTATCCACCCTTATTTATGCCGTTTCTTTTATAGTGTATGCATACGTTCTTTTCTATTTTCTTCCTCAGGGATTGAAAATTTACGGTGTTCACTTAGCTCTAAGTGCAGCATATATAACCGAAGTTACTTATGCAACCATAATTTTCATCACAGGAAAATGGAAAACTCCTGAATATAGAACTTTAGAATCCAAGTGCAAATAGGAATAAAAAAGTGCTGCCGCACCTACGAATTTTTTTTGGGGGGGGGGTCACCTCATTTTTATGTTGCGGTTTATTTCGCTTCCCATCTTCCTGATGCACCGCAAGGCAACACCAGTCCATTGCTTGATACAGGAAGTCCGATTTCCTGAGAATCAACGGTTCCGCTGAATTCTTTCAACTCTGTCGCTAACATATAAGTGAGTACTGCAGGTGCGAGACCTGTTGTATATGAGTTAATTAAGAAGAAAAGTGGTTCATCCGATAAAATCTGTGTACAGAGTTTAATGAGTGGGTGAATCATATCTTCAATTTTCCAAATTTCACCCTTTGGTCCACGTCCGTAAGACGGAGGGTCCATGATAATGGCATCGTATTTATTACCACGACGAATCTCACGTTCTACGAATTTCACACAGTCGTCTACCAACCACCGAATTGGTGCTTCGGAAAGTCCGGAGGATGCAGCGTTTTCTTTTGCCCAGCCTACCATACCTTTGGATGCATCTACGTGAGTTACATTTGCGCCTGCAGCGGCAGCGGCTAAAGTGGCTCCGCCTGTATATGCAAATAAATTCAACACTTTAATTGGGCGCCCGGCATTTCTGATTTTTTCAGAGAACCAGTCCCAATTGGTTGCCTGCTCTGGGAATAGGCCGGTGTGCTTAAAACTAAATGGTTTTAAGTTGAATGTGAGGTCTTTGTAATTGATTTGCCATTGTTCCGGCAAGTCAAAGAACTCCCATTCACCGCCGCCTTTTTTGCTACGGTGGTAGTGACCGTTCATGTTTCGCCAGCCTTTGTGTGTTTTCTTCGTATCCCAAATAACCTGAGGGTCTGGTCTTACCAAAAGGTAGATCCCCCAGCGTTCTAGTTTTTCACCATTGGAAGTGTCGATTACTTCGTAATCCTTCCATCCATCTGCAATCCACATAATTAAATCCTTTCCTTATATATAGAGCATTTTTATCGTGTCTGTCCAGTTCCACGAATGATGTATTTATACGTATTCATTTCGCAAAGTCCCATTGGTCCTCTTGCGTGAATCTTTTGAGTAGAAATTCCGATTTCACAGCCTAGTCCGAATTCACCGCCATCGGTAAAGCGGGTTGAAGCATTTACGTATACGGCAGCACTGTCAACCATTTGTGTAAAATAAGCGGCGTTCGCATCCGTTTGTGTAATGATTGATTCACTGTGATGCGTAGAGTGTTTTGCAATGTGGGAAACTGCTTCCTTTACATCCTCTACGATTTTTACAGCAAGTATATAATTCAAGAACTCAGTATCAAAATCTGTTTCTCCGGCAGGCGTACCGTCAATGATTTCCCTGGCTGCTTCATCCAGGCGAAGTTCGCACATCGGTTTTTCCTCTGCACGCTCTGTGAGGCGCTTCTTTAGTAAAGGAAGAAACTCATTTGCAACTTTTTTGTTTACAAGGCAGACTTCTGCAGCATTGCATACAGAAGGTCGGCTCATCTTTGCATTTTCTACAATATTAATAGCTGTTTCTATATTAGCGGTTTCATCGATATAAATGTGGCAGATGCCAGTTCCGGTTTCAATACATGGAACGGTAGCGTTTTCCACACAAGCTCGAATCAGACCTGCGCCACCACGTGGAATTAATAAATCTACTTTTCCGGCGGCAGTCATAAGTGCCGTTGCTTCGCTACGGTCTGTGTTAGAAGGCATACCTACAAGGTCGGCAGGAAGTCCTGCATTTTTAAGACCTTCTTTTAATGCATTTACAATAGCCATGGAAGAACGGAATGCTTCCTTGCCACCACGTAGGATGCACACGTTACCACTTTTAATAAGAAGGGCAGCAGCATCCGAGGTTACATTTGGACGACTTTCATAAATAACGGCAACTACACCAATTGGCACGGAAACCTTTTCCAGCTCCAGACCGTTATAAAGGGTTCTTGTTTCTAATACTCGTCCCACAGGGTCAGGTAAGTTACAGACATCCGTGATGCCTTTTGCCATTGCCTGAATACGGGCCTCGTCTAATCGCAAGCGGTCAGCCATCACACCGTCACCGTAAGCTGCAAGGTCTTCTTTGTTCGCTTTTAAAATTTCATCTGTATGTGCAATGAGGCTTTCAGCCATAGACTGAAGACCTTTATTCTTAGCGTCTTCACTTAAGGATGCTGCAATTGGTTTCACTGTTAAGGCAGCATCTAAGAGTTCATGAACTGTCATATGAATCATCCTTTCTTTGTAAAACGTGTTCCGACGGATTTGCCATCAAAAATATCGTAGAGAACCTCTGGATTACTTCCGTTAGAGATAATCATGTCAATTCCTGCATCCATGCAAATCTGTGCAGCATGGAGCTTGGTTATCATACCGCCGGTACCACGTGAAGTTCCGGCTGCACCTGCTAGTTTCATAATGTCCTCGTTGATTTCTTTTACTACTGGAATCAAGCTGGCATCCGCTTGTTTTCGAGGGTCTGCTGTATATAGACCATCAATGTCTGAAAGTAAAATTAACAGGTCCGCATTTGCACTGGTTGCAATAATAGCAGATAATGTGTCATTGTCTCCAACCTTGATTTCTGAAGTAGCAATGGTATCATTCTCATTTATAATAGGAAGAACTCCGAATTCAAGTAATCGGTTTAAGGTGTTATCAAAGTTTGTGTGGCGTTCTTCATTTTCAAAATCAGCACCGGTCATTAACATCTGAGCAACCGTGTGATTGTACTCCTGAAACAATTTGTCGTAGGTATACATCAATTCACATTGGCCGATGGCAGCACAAGCCTGTTTTGACGGAATGTCCTGTGGCTTAGTTTTTAGACCAAGTTTTCCCACACCCATAGCGATAGCCCCTGATGATACAAAGATGATTTCCAATCCTGCATTTTTTAAATCAGAAATTACCTTGCAAAGATTCTCAATTCTTCTTATATTAATATTACCGTTTTGATGAGTTAGCGTAGAAGTGCCAACTTTAATTACAACACGCATGTCCTACCTCCTAAAAAAGAGTTTCATTTGTTTTACTTGAAAAAGAGTATACTATAATGGAAGATTTTCTGCAACAAGGCGGAGGAAATAAAAAATAAAAAACTTTTTAAAAAAGTGCTTGCATTATAGATTTCTTTCCTGTATAATGAAAAAGCTGTGACAAGATAGCGATGAAGCGTGAGGTTGCTACCCTTATGTGGTAGGTATTCCGTGGAGCGAATGTCAAGTTAGGAAACTGGCGACAAGTCACTGTACGAATCTATAACAGCCGTTGAGAAACGGTAACAACGTGTGAGTACTCACGACACACACGGGAGAGTGTACAGTCACCACTTGTCGTACTAAAACCCAAGTACGAAAAGGAGGCGGCTTTTTTTATGGCAAGTCAAGTAATGAGAATTACACTGAAAGCGTATGAACATCAATTAGTTGATGCAAGCGCAAAGAAAATCATCGAAACTGTAAAGAAAACAGGATCACAAGTAAGTGGACCAGTACCACTTCCAACAAAGAAGGAAGTTGTAACAATCTTAAGAGCGGTTCATAAATACAAAGATTCTCGTGAGCAGTTCGAACAAAGAACTCATAAAAGACTCATTGATATCATTGCTCCAACACAAAAGACTGTTGATGCATTATCAAGATTAGAGATGCCAGCAGGTGTTTACATTGATATCAAAATGAAAAACAAATAAGAGTTCGAAAGTAACTAATTAACAGACAGTAAGAATCCTATAATTTAGGATGAACACAGGATGTGTTCCGCTGTAAATCACAGGAGGTAGTAATAATGAAGAAAGCTATTTTAGCGACAAAAGTCGGAATGACTCAAATCTTCAACGAAGACGGAGTATTAACTCCAGTAACTGTTCTTCAAGCTGGTCCTTGTGTAGTAACACAGATCAAAACAGTTGAAAACGACGGTTACAGCGCAGTTCAAGTTGGTTTTGTAGACAAGAAGGACAAAATCGTGAACAAAGACGCAAACGGTAAAAAAGAAATTGTACACAGAAATGGTGTAACAAAAGCAGAAAAAGGACATTTTGCAAAAGCTGGTGTTTCAAGCAAGAGATTTGTAAGAGAATTCAAATTTGAAAATGCTGACGAGTACACATTGGCACAAGAAATCAAAGCTGATATCTTCGCTGCAGGAGATAAGGTAGATGCAACAGCAATCTCAAAAGGTAAAGGTTTCCAAGGTGCAATCAAGAGACATAACCAACACAGAGGTCCTATGACTCACGGTTCTAAGTTCCATCGTCATGCAGGTTCTAATGGTGCTGCATCTGATCCAAGTAAAGTATTCAAGGGTAAAAAGATGCCAGGACACATGGGAAGCAAGAGAATTACAATTCAAAATCTTGAAATCGTAAGAGTAGATGCTGAAAACAATTTAATCTTAGTAAAAGGATCAGTTCCGGGACCTAAGAAATCTTTAGTGACAATTAAAGAAAGCGTTAAAGCAAACTAGTCTTTAATAGGAAAGGAGGAACACTGAGATGGCAAACGTAAATGTTTACAATATCGAAGGTAAAGAAGTTGGAACAATCGAATTAAATGATGCAGTATTCGGTGTTGAAGTTAACGAACACTTAATGCACATGGCGGTTGTAGCGCAACTTGCAAATAAACGTCAAGGAACTCAAAAAGCAAAAACTCGCTCAGAAGTTTCAGGCGGTGGTAGAAAACCATGGAGACAAAAAGGAACAGGTCATGCAAGACAAGGTTCTACAAGAGCTCCACAATGGACAGGCGGCGGAGTTGTATTTGCTCCTACACCAAGAGACTACTCTTTCAAATTAAACAAGAAAGAAAAGAGAGCAGCTCTTAAATCAGCTCTTTCATCAAGAGTACAAGAAAACAAATTCATCGTTATCGATGAAATGAATTTTGGAGAAATTAAGACAAAGAATTTCCAAAACATGTTAAACAACTTATCAGTAGCAAAAGCATTAGTTGTAATTGAAGAAGGCAACACAAACGCAGTATTATCTGCAAGAAACATCGCTGATGTTAAGACAGCCGGAACAAATACGATCAATGTATACGATATCTTGAAATACAACACAGTAATCGTAACAAAAGCTGCTGTTGCAACAATTGAGGAGGTGTACGCATAATGGCTAACATTCAATACTATGACGTAATCCTTAAACCAGTAGTAACAGAAAAGAGTATGGAGCTTATGGCTGACAAGAAATATACTTTCTTAGTACACACAGAAGCTACAAAATCTCAAGTTAAAGAAGCAGTAGAAAAAATGTTCAAAGGAACAAAAGTAAAAAGTGTTAACACAATGAATCTTGATGGTAAAACAAAAAGACGTGGTATGACATTTGGTAAAACTGCTAAAACAAAGAAAGCAATCGTTCAATTAACAGCTGATTCAGCAGATATTGAGATATTCGAAGGCTTATAGAAACTAGAAATAGATAAACAGAGCACCTCGAGGCAAAGCCTCTCGGTCGCGTTACACGCTTAGATGATTTCATCTCATCCGGCATACGCAAGCGCAGCCGTATCATCTGAAAACATCACACTCTGTTTATCCCGCATATACGCATAAAAGCGTGACAACAAATAATCAGAAGAATGAAAGGAGTGAACGTAATGGGAATTAAATCATATCGCCCATATACACCTTCCAGAAGACATATGACTGGTTCTGATTTTGCAGAAGTAACAAAGACAACTCCAGAAAAATCTTTGTTAGCATCAAAAAGCAGAACAGCAGGTCGTAACAATCAAGGAAAGATCACAGTAAGACACCGCGGAGGCGGAGCTAAGAGAAAATACAGAATCATCGATTTCAAGAGAAATAAAGATGGAATTCCAGCAACTGTAATCGGAATCGAATACGATCCAAACAGAACAGCTAACATCGCACTTATCTGTTATGCAGATGGTGAAAAAGCATACATCCTTGCACCACAAGGTTTGACAGATGGTATGAAGGTAATGAACGGACCAGAAGCAGAAGTAAGAGTAGGTAACTGCTTACCACTTTCTGAAATCCCAGTAGGTACACAAGTACACAACATCGAGTTATATCCGGGAAAAGGTGGTCAATTAGTTCGTTCAGCTGGTAACGCTGCTCAATTAATGGCTAAAGAAGGAAAATATGCAACACTCAGATTGCCATCAGGCGAAATGAGAATGGTACCAATCGTATGTAGAGCATCAGTTGGTGTTGTAGGTAACGGAGACCACAACTTAGTAAACATTGGTAAAGCCGGACGTAAACGTCACATGGGTATCAGACCAACAGTTCGTGGTTCTGTAATGAACCCTAATGACCATCCACACGGTGGTGGTGAAGGTAAGACAGGTATCGGTCGTCCAGGTCCATGTACACCTTGGGGCAAACCAGCACTTGGTCTTAAGACAAGAAAGAAAAACAAATCTTCTAACAAGTTAATCGTAAGAAGAAGAGACGGTAAAGGTATTAAATAATTCAGTTTACAAGGAGGTTAGAACCTATGGCTCGATCACTTAAAAAAGGACCATTCGCAGACGCTAGCTTACTGAAAAAAGTAGAAGCTATGAACGCAGCGGGTGATAAATCAGTTATTAAAACTTGGTCACGTCGTTCTACAATCTTCCCAATGATGGTTGGTCACACAATCGCAGTTCATGACGGAAGAAAACACGTTCCTGTATATGTAACAGAAGATATGGTTGGACACAAACTCGGAGAGTTCGTTGCAACAAGAACATATAGAGGACACGGAAAAGACGAAAAGAAATCAAGA
>JAXJXL010000086.1:0-14276 GCA_036307525.1 Faecalimonas sp. | reverse complement strand
GATGTATGCAAGAAATCTGCAGGAAGAATTAATGGAAATGGATTTCCCGGCAAGAATTGAATACGGAGATGGATTCTACAGAGTGCGTGTAGGTGATTTCAGAACCATCGACGAAGCAAGCAGATTAGAACAAAGATTAAAAAGAAGTGGATATCAGACCGTAATTGTGACATAATAGAAGTACGCTGGAGAATACAGGGAGGAGACTATGGAAGCAAAAGCAGAATTTTTAAAGAAACTAAACGGATTAGTTGCGATGGCAAAAGGCCAGGGCGACCAGATAACAATAGATGAAGTAAAAGCTTATTTTGCAGATGCTGCTTTGACGGAAGAACAGTTGGAATTAGTCTTCGACTATCTTTTGGCTCAAAAGGTAGTCGTGAAAGGCTATATTAAGATGACAGAGGCGACAGAGGAAAAGGTTACATACACGGAGGAAGAGGAAGCCTATTTAAAAGAGTATCTGAATGATTTGGGTGCATTTCAAGAGGAAAAGGCAGGGGAGAAGGAAAGCCTGTTTGCGAAAATCATAGGTGGAGATGCATCTGCGAAAAATCGTCTGACTGAACTTTATTTAAAAGAAGTGGTGGAGATTGCGAAAGAGATGTACCATCCGGAAATCTTTTTGGGTGATATGATTCAAGAAGGAAATGTGGGACTAATTCTGGGATTGGACATGCTTGTGGATGTGGCTACAGCACACGAGACAATCGTCAATCAAGTGAAGCAGTGTATACAGATGTTGATTGAAGAACATGCAGAAGTCAAAAGCCGTGACAATAAAATGGTTGAAAAAGTTACCATGCTGGATGAAAGTATCAAGGCGTTGACGGAAGAACTTGGACGAAAAGTAACTATCGACGAGTTGGCAGTTTATATGGGAATGACAGAAGAGGAAATCGATGATATCTTACGTCTGATGGGCGAAGAGTCAGAGGATGAGGAGGAAAACGAATGATAATCTATTATTCCGGAACCGGAAACAGCAGATATTGTGCGGAATATCTCGGCGCCACTCTGGACGACGAAGTAGTGGATGCCTTCAAATATATGAGAAGCGGTATCGCCCCGGATTTCTTCTCGGACGAGCCCTGGATATTTGTTTCCCCTACCTATTGTTGGAGATTGCCACGCATTTTTGAAGAGTTTATTAGAACTGCAAGCTTGAGAGGTGAGAGAGATGCCTACTTTTTCCTGACTTGTGGTAGCGATATTGGAAATGCAGGTGAATATCTAGAGGAATTGTGTAAAGAAAAGAACTTTCGCTTTAAAGGTGTCATGCCCGTTGTGATGCCGGAGAATTACATAGCCATGTTTGATGTGCCACAAAAGGAGGTTGCGGAGAAAATTGTCCGCATCGCAAAGAGGCCGTTGAGAAAAGGCGCGAACTTGATCCATAGCATCAGAGCCTTTGAACCGGTAAAGGTTAACCTGCTGGATAAAATCAAATCCGGTCCTTTAAATCCTATTTTCTACAAACTTTTTGTAAAAGCAAAGCCTTTCTATGCGACAGATGCTTGTATTGGTTGCAAGAAATGCGAGAAATCCTGCGTAATGAATAACATTACCGTAAAAGACGGAAA
The DNA here is from genome assembly GCA_036307525.1 of Faecalimonas sp. Lineage (GTDB taxonomy): Bacteria > Bacillota > Clostridia > Lachnospirales > Lachnospiraceae > Faecalimonas. The sequence continues at coordinate 12,693 of JAXJXL010000086.1, read as the reverse complement.
ACCAGTTTGGGGTGACAAATGTACGCACTGTATGGCGTGCATCTGCGGCTGTCCGACAGAAGCCATTGAGTATGGAAGGAAAAGTAAAGGAAAACCAAGATATCAATGTAAAGAATTTAAGGTGGAATAAGAGAAAATGGAAAACACAACAGAGAAAAAAGGCTTAAATATAAGCGTAAAATCGTTTATTACTGCAATCGCAGTTCTATTCGTATTAATGATAATGACGTACGTATTGACATTTATCGTGCCGGGCGGGGAGATTCCGTTTTGGAAATGGGCCCTATCACCGGTGCTGGTGCTAGGGGGAGAAGATAATGTCTCGCTTATAGCAGTGATTGCATTCTTGCTGGTGATTGGCGGTGTATTTAACTGCTTGGAAAAATGCGGACTGATGAAATACATGCTGGATAAGATTACATACCGATACGGAAAAGAAAAATATAAGCTGCTGGCTTTGGTGACTCTCTTTTTCATGGCCATGGGAGCCTTTATCGGTTCTTTTGAAGAATGTGTACCACTGGTTCCAATTGTAGTTGCATTAGCAATCCGTTTGGGATGGGATGCGATGGTTGGAGTTGGAATGAGTCTGCTTGCAATCGGCTGCGGCTTCGCCTCCGGCATCTGTAACCCATTTACCGTGGGTGTTGCACAAGAGTTAGCTGGGCTGCCGATGTTCTCGGGCATGTGGTTCCGTGCCGTTGCATTTATCCTAATCTACGCACTTTTGCTTGCATTCTTGCGCCGATACGCAAAACGGATTGAGAAACCAATGGATACAAAAGTAGCCGAAGAAGAATTTGTAGATAACAAGCAAATGAACAAAGGTCTGGTTTGCTTTGCCACTTTGATGTGTGTGGGAATTGCAGTGGTTCTTAGTTCTGTTGTTATTACATCGCTTCAAGATTACACCATGATTATCGTGGCATTGACCTTCCTGTTTGCAGGGATGATTGCAAGTGCCATTTCAAAATGTGGTGGAAACTTGGGAAGTATGTTCTGGAACGGTTTGACAAGCGTGCTTCCGGCAGTACTCATGATACTGATGGCAAACTCCATCAAATACACCATGGTAGAAGGGAATGTTCTGGATACCATTTTAGGAGGCGCAATCAATGTTGCAGAAACCTTGCCGAAATGGTCAGTTATTTTATTTATTTATCTCCTCGCATTGGTGATGAATTTCTTCATCTCCTCTGGTTCGGCGAAGGCATTTTTATTAATGCCGCTGATTGTACCGGTTGCAGAAGTGTTTGGAATCTCTGCACAGCTTTGTGTGGTAGCGTATGCATTTGGAGACGGATTCTCCAATGTATTCTATCCGACAAATCCGGTGCTACTTATCAGTCTGGGACTTGCGGATGTAAGTTATGGAAAATGGGCGAAATGGAGCTGGAAGTTCCAGGTGCTGAATCTGCTGCTTACTAGTGGATTGTTATTGTTGGGTCTTGTAATTGGATATTAGATGGATAATTCCACCTATGACAGATTATAATATTTGTTATAGGTGGATTGTTATAGGAGGATATTTTTATGCGAATTTTATTTTACGATACAAAAAATTACGACAGAGTGTCATTTGAACAACAGCTTTCCAATTTTCCGGGAATTGAAATTGAATATGTCAAAGGAGACCTTGCGCCGAAGTCGGCTGTGATGGCCAAGGGGTATGATGCGGTATGCGCCTTTGTAAGCTCGGATGTGGGAGATGAAACGTTGAGGGTTCTTCATGAAAATGGAGTGCATTTGGTTCTTATGCGATGTGCCGGCTTTAATAATGTGGACTTGGATGCGGCGAAACGTTTTGGTATCAAGATTTTTCGTGTTCCTGGCTATTCACCGGAGGCCGTTGCAGAGCATGCAATGATGCTTGCGCTTGCAGCTAATCGTCATGTACACAAATCTTATGTGAAGGTGCGTGAAAATGATTTCAGTCTTGGCGGCTTAATGGGGATTAATTTTTATCAAAGGGTGGCAGGAATTGTAGGTACCGGGAAAATTGGTGCAGCGATGGCTCGCATTTGTCACGGGTTTGGTATGAAGGTGCTGGCATATGATGTTTACAAGAATCCGTCTCTTGATTTTGCAGAGTATGTGTCTCTTGATGAGTTGCTGGCGCAGAGTGATTTGGTATCCCTTCATTGCCCGCTGACAGAAGAAACCTATCATTTAATCAATCGAGATACCATTCGAAAAATGAAGGATGGAGTAATATTTGTCAACACGTCTCGTGGTGGACTGGTGAAGACTGACGATTTAATTGAAGGTATCCGGGCACACAAATTTTTTGCAGTAGGCTTAGATGTGTACGAAGAGGAAGGCGCAAATGTATTTGAAGACCGTTCAGATGAGATTCTGGAGCATTCCACGACAGCGCGTTTGCTTTCCTTCCCAAATGTAATTATTACCTCCCACCAGGGCTTTTTTACAGAGGAAGCATTAAGTGCAATCAGTCAGACTACGCTGGAGAACGCAGTGGTTTGGGAGAAGGGCGAGACCTCGGGCAATGAGGTGTGAGCATAGAGGGTATTTCTGGTTTCTTTTGTTGTAAATCTTTGCGTTTAGGGGTATAATTATTTAATTACAGTATAGTAAAGGAAGTATCCAATGAGCAAGGGAAGAGAGCACTTAAAACTGGTTTCTGAAAAATTGAATAAGAAGATACATGAGATGAGTGCTACGATTCTTGAGGTTCAGAAGGATATTGAGAGCATGAATGACTACTATTGGGAAAACTATACCGAGATGGACCAGTATGGCTACGAGGATTTTGATAACCAGCGGGCACTCTTAAATCAGGTCAATGCAAATACTGAGAACCGAAAGATGCTGGAGCGACTTAGGAAGATGGCGGGTTCCCCGTTCTTCGGGAGTGTAGAGTTTCAATATGAAGGCGAGGAAGTGGCAGAAGACTTTTATATTGGCATTGGTAACTTCGCAGAGCGAACGGGCGGTTTACCACTTATCTACGATTGGCGTGCTCCGGTGAGTGGACTCTTCTATGATTACGATAAAGGGCACGCATCCTATGAGGCTCCGGGCGGCATGATGGAGGGAGAGATTCTCTCTAAGTGGCAATATAAGATTCGTAATAACAAGATGATTTACGAGTTTGAGAGTGATGTCAAAATTGATGACGATATATTAAAGCAAGAACTGGGGAATAATGGTGATGTGCAGTTAAAAAATATTGTAAGCACGATTCAGAAGGAGCAGAACGCCATTATTCGAAATACCAAGGATAAGGTGCTTGCTATTCAGGGAGCAGCCGGAAGCGGAAAGACTTCTGTGGCGCTACATCGAATCGCCTATCTTCTGTATCACGATAGGGAGAAACTGAAATCCTCGAATGTTTTAATTCTTTCCCCAAACAGTGTGTTCTCGGATTACATTTCTCATGTGCTTCCGGAACTGGGCGAGGAACACATTCAGGAAATGAGTTTTGACTTGTTTGCTTATCGGGAACTGAGAGACGTGGTTGCAGACTGCGAGGACCGCTATCATCACATTGAGAATCGCATGCAGCATTTGGATGCAGAAGCTGAGGAGAGGTATCATTGGAAGCAGTCACAAGATTTTGTAGGGGCAGTAGAAGCATTTCTTGTGTTGTTAGAAGATGACTTGATGAATTTTAAGAGATTTGAGTATCGCGGTTTTACTAAGACGGCAGAGGAACTGGTGCATCTGTTTTATTTTAAATTTACGGAGCACCCGTTGTTATCCCGTATGGAAGCCGTGATGGAATATGTCTTGGATGAATACGAGACCTTGGCGCGAAGAAGCATTGAGGAGGAAGAGAAGGTCCTCATTCGAGAATGGTTCATGAGTATGTATGAAACCATGGATATTTATAAGATTTACAATTGGATTTTGAAGGAAAATGGCTTTCCGACGCTTCCGCATGTGCCACTGGAAAATAGAGTTCTTTCTTATGAAGATGTGTATCCGATTTTATATTTGAAGCAGCGTTTGTGCTCTATGAAAAAACATAAGAATATACGGCATCTGGTGATAGATGAGATGCAGGATTATTCTTATTTGCAATATGTGATTTTGCAGAACATGTTTTCTTGTAATATGACCATTCTAGGAGACAAGGCCCAGACAGTGGATGACAGACCACAGGATATACTTAGGTTTTTGCCAAAGATTTTTGGAAAAGAGATTCGTAAGATAGAGATGAAACGCAGTTATCGAAACACCTTAGAGATTGCGGAGTATGCGTCCAATATCACAGGTCTTACTGGTATCGAATATTTGGAACGCCATGGAAAACCGGTGGTAGAACAGGTGGTTTCTTCGGAAAAGGAAGGACTTAAGGATGTGTTAAAACAAGTGTCTGTGGGGACTGATAAGTATGAAACCGCAGCCATTCTTACCATGACAGAGGTCCAAGCAAAGGCTGCGTACAAATATTTAAAGCAGCACCGAGAGGACGTGTTCTACATTGATAGGGACAGCTCCGAGTTTTGCAAAGGGGTTACGGTTACGACCTATTATCTTGCAAAAGGTTTGGAATTTGACCAGGTATTTGTCCTTGGTGGGGAAAAGGATAATCCGTTTTATACCCAATTTAAATATATCAGTGCCACAAGAGCACTGCATGAATTATATGTATATGACGTAAAAAAAGAGGGTAATCCGTAAGTCTGTTAACAAACGACTTTTGGGTTGCCCTCTCGTTGTAGAACCTATTGTGCTTAATGCGTCTTAATATTAATTGTCTGTGTCTTGAATTTTGACTGTAAAATTGTCTGTTCGGAATAAAGGCCTGTGTAACCGGAGAGCATGTAGCTGATTGCAACTCCAATAAGCAGATATTTCATACAATCGAATCCAAACATTTCAAATCCAATAACCAGTGAAGTAATTGGGCTGTTCGTTACACCACAGAATACAGCCACCATACCAACTGCGGCACATAGAGAAGGAGATAAACCAACTAAAGTGCCAAAGAGACAACCAAAGGTTGCACCGATACAGAAGGAAGGAACAATTTCTCCGCCTTTAAATCCAACGCCTAAGGTTATGGCTGTAAAAATAATCTTCCATAAGAAAGCCATTTTCGGTGCTTCGCCCAAGAAGGCTTCTTCAATCAGATTTACACCTGCTCCGCTGTAAGCAGAGGTTTGTAAAATGATAGTCAGCAAAATGATTGCAAGCGCGCCTACTGCAATGCGAAGATATGGATTTGGTAAATATTTTTTAAACAAATGTCCGGAACTATGTAGTGCTTGACAGAAGAGAACACTGATCAATGCACAGAGGATGCCGAGTACTACAATCAAAAGTGCCGGTACAACAGCAAAATCAACCGGCTCTGTAATTGTAAAGGCTTCAGCGTGGCACCCCATGGATGTCGCAAAAGTGGATGCAACCAAAGAAGCGCACATACATGGAACAAAGGCAGCGTATTGCATTCCACCGATGGTAGCAACCTCCATGGCAAAGACCACTGCGGCAAGTGGTGTTCCGAAGATTGCGGAAAATGCAGCGCTCATACCACACATTACGATGAGACGTGTATCGTCCTCATCCAAACGGAACCAACGTCCCAACTGATTTCCAATACTTCCACCCAGTTGCAGGGCAGCACCTTCACGGCCTGCAGAGCCACCAAACAAATGCGTTGTAATCGTAGCAACAAAAATCAGTGGTGCCATACGGAATGGGATTTGCGATTCTGCATGCAGCGTGGAAATGACCAGATTGGTTCCTTTATCATTTTCATAATTACTTATCTTATAAAGAAAAACAAGAGCAAGTCCGGCAAGTGGTAGACCCAGGATAATCTCAGGGTGTGCACCGCGGAAATTGCTTGCCAATCCTAATCCCTTCACAAATAAAATGCCAACGCCACCAACAACAAAGCCGGTGATGATTGCAAGAATAATCCAGCGTAAGAAATCAAGAGCATGTTCCCGCGCGGCATTTAAGTTTTCCTTTAGTATATTCATATTCATTCCTCTTTTCGTTTCTGTGTTTCATAACCGGGTTTTATTATAATGAAATTTGGAAAAAATGGCAACGAAAACATGATAAAGAATTTGCTGTACAGATTTTGGACAATAGGTCTTGTTATTTAGTTTCTGTTTGGGATACAATAGAGTTATCAAATACTCGGGGAGAAACGTAGATGGATGAACAAAGGAAAAAGAGAAGTGTAGTTCCAAATCAAAAGATGAAGTTAATTTTGTGTTTCCTGACAATTACTTGTTTTCTGTTTACAGGCTGTGCAAAGCAGACAGTGAGTGGCGGCAAGGTGGAAAATGGCACAGCATCTCAAATGGGAGAACTTGCGCAGAAGGAAACCCAAGCTGTCACAGACAAGATTGCTAAGGAAAAGGCTGAGGCGGAAGCGGCGAAAAAGGCAAAAGAGGAAGCGGAAGCACAGGCCAAGAAGGAACAAGCGTCAGCAGGGTCGCAGGTGCCGAAGATGGAGGCGATTCCCGGACAACACCGTGACCCGAATAGTGCGGTGGTTGTGATAGACCCGGGGCACCAGCTTCGTGGAGACAGTGCGAAAGAGCCAAACGGACCAGGTTCCTCAATTATGAAGGCGCGAGTAACTAGTGGAGCAACCGGTGTGGCAACCAAGGTTGCAGAATATGTTATGAATCTCAACGTCAGTTTGAAACTAAAGACAGAATTAGAAAATCGTGGATATACAGTATACATGACACGCTCTACCCACGATGTGAATATTAGTAATAAGGAAAGAGCAGAGTATGCAACCAGTGTGGGAGCCGATATTGCCGTTCGTATTCATGGAAACGGTTCTTCTAATTCCAACGTGCGCGGTGCGGAAACTTACGCTCCATCGGCAAAGAATCCGTATGTAAGTCATTTGTCAAAAGCAAGTATCAGCCTGAGCCGATGCATTATAGATGCCTACTGCCAAGCAACCGGTTTTAAAAATCGTGGTGTGCTTACCAGTGACACCATGACGGGAATTAACTGGAGTACTGTGCCGGTTACGATTATTGAGCTTGGATACATGAGTAATGCCCAGGAGGACCGCATTATGCAGGATGAGACTATTCAGAATAACATGGTCCAGGGAATTGCCAATGGGATTGATAAATATTTCGGGTTTTAAATTTGAAAAATTTGGAAAAAATGCTTGACACCGGAGAAATTCGGTGTTAATCTCTAGTACAGAGTTAGTCTTAACTAATCAAAGTTTCAAACATTCAACTAAACATATCCCTGACAAAAACTGCCAGGGATAAAAAAAGGCCTAGTGGTTAGTTAATGCTAACCGCGAGCGAATAGAAGGGAGATTACTCATGAAAACGCTAAAAGATATAAAGGTGAATGAGACAGCTACAGTTGTGAAATTGCACGGCGATGGGCCGGTAAGACGACGTATCATGGATATGGGAATCACGAAGGGTGTAGAAATTTACGTTCGTAAAGTGGCGCCATTAGGCGACCCGATGGAATTAAATTTACGTGGGTATGAATTAACATTACGTAAAGCAGACGCGAGTATGATAGAAGTAGAATAATATTAGGATTAGGAAGGAAAAGAGATTATGAATATTAAAATTGCGTTAGCAGGAAATCCTAACAGTGGTAAAACAACACTATTTAATGCGCTGACAGGTATGAATCAATATGTTGGAAACTGGCCGGGAGTTACTGTTGAGAAGAAGGAAGGTTCTTTAAAAGGGCATTCGGATGTAACAATCCAGGACCTGCCAGGTATTTATTCCTTATCACCATACTCACCGGAAGAGGTGGTGACTCGTACATATTTGGTAAACGAACATCCAGATGCAATCTTGAATATTGTGGATGGCACAAATATCGAGCGTAACTTGTATTTGACGACTCAGTTAATTGAGCTGGGGTATCCGGTAGTCGTTGCGGTTAATATGATTGATTTGGTGCGCAAAAATGGTGACACTATTGATTTAGAAAAGCTTAGTAAAGCGCTGGGATGTGTCTGCATGGAAATTAGTGCATTAAAAGGCGAAGGTGGAATGGAAGTAGCAGAAAAGGCAGTTGAACTTGCAAAGAACCACGTTCATGGACCAAGACCACATGTTTTTAACGGAAGTGTGGAACACGCTTTGGCACATATTGAGGAAGAAATTGATGAGACAGTTGATGCGACCTATCTTCGTTGGTATGCAATTAAATTATTTGAGCGTGATGAAGTAGTTCAAAAAGAGTTGAATATGGGTAAAGATGTTTTGGAACATTTAGAGAAGCATATTGTTGACTGTGAAACAGAAATGGATGATGACGCAGAGTCTATTATCGCAGACCAACGTTATACCTATATTGGAAATGTGATTGCAAAGGCTGTCAAGAAGAAAGCAGCCAAACATTCGCTGAGTCTTTCTGATAAAGTGGACAGAATTGTTACAAATCGTATTCTTGCATTGCCAATCTTTGCCGGAATCATGTTCTTGATGTATGCCATTGCGATGGGAAGTTTTCCGTTTTCAATAGGTACAATGGGTACAGATTGGGCAAATGATGTATTGTTTGGTGAATGGGTACCAAACCTGTTTGATAAAATCTTGTCTGCACTTGGTGTGAGCGGCTGGGTATATGGACTTGTCATGGATGGTGTTGTAGCCGGTGTTGGTGCTGTGCTTGGTTTCGTGCCACAGATTTTAGTACTTTCCTTGTTACTTTCTATCTTAGAAGATGTAGGATATATGTCGCGTGTTGCATTTATTATGGACCGTGTACTTCGTAAATTCGGTTTGTCCGGTAAATCGATTATTCCAATGCTTGTTGCCACAGGCTGCGGAGTACCTGGAATCTTGGCGAGCCGTACTATCGAACAGGAAAATGACCGTAAAATTACGGTTATGACAACTGGATTTATCCCATGTGGTGCAAAGATGCCGATTATTGGTTTGTTTGCAGGTGCTGTATTTGGAAATTCACCATTGGTTGCTACTTCTGCATTTTTCATTGGTGTGTTAGCGGTTGTACTCTCAGGTGTCATCTTGAAGAAATTCAAGGCATTTGCAGGAAAACCGGCTCCATTTGTCATGGAACTTCCGGCATACCACTTGCCTTCTGCACGTAACGTGTTCCGATCTACCTTAGATAGAGGCTGGGATTTCGTGAAGAGAGCGACGACAATTGTGCTTTTAAGCTCCATTGTACTTTGGTTCTTACAAAGCTACGGATATGTGGATGGCGCATTTACAGCTGTGGATGACAGTAATGTTTCCTTCTTGGCTAATGTGGGTAAATTATTTGCATGGTTTTTCTATCCTCTAGGCTGGATGGGAGATATGGCATGGAAGGCTACAGTTGCAACAATCACCGGTCTGATTGCAAAAGAAGAAGTGGTTATGACATTTGGTACCCTTTACAACTTTGGCGGCGAGCTTAGTGAAGCGGGCGATGAAATTTGGAAGATGGTTGCTGCTGATTTTGGTCCGGTTCGTGCATATAGCTTTATGATTTTCAACTTGCTTTGTGCTCCGTGCTTCGCAGCAATCGGTGCAATCAAGCGTGAAATGGGAAGTGCAAAATGGACCTGGGGAACCATTCTCTATATGTGCGGATTTGCCTATGTAATTGCTTTAATTGTATTCCAACTTGTTGGTCTTGTGACAGGTGAAGCAGCATTCAGCGTATTCACAATTATTGCGGGTATTGCATTAGTGGTACTTTTATACTTGATTTTCCGTAAAGGATATAAGGCGCCGGAGAAACAAAAATAAAAGCGGTGAAGGGAGGAATCACAAATGGGTGATGTGATTGTTCTATCCATATTGGGCATCATCGTGGCATTGGTGATTCGCTCTATGTGGAAAAATCATAAAAAAGGCGGCGGATGTAGTGGATGCTCTTGCAATTGTGGGAGTTGTAAATTGAACTGTAGCAGCCGAATCGAGAAAAAATAGATTAGAGGTAATAAAAAGCGGAAATCTGGATGGTCGTAATGACCTTCAAGGTTTTCCGCTTTTTTACACATTTATGGATTTATTTATAATGATTTGCATGTTTCTTGATTGCTTCAAAACTTTCTTTGCTAAGTACGTGCTCTAACTTGCACGCATCTTCAGAGGCGATGTCTTCCGGCACGCCCAGCTTCGTAAGCCATGCTGTCAACAATTCATGGCGTTCATGAATCATTTCTGCAATACGTTTTCCGGAATCGGTTAAATAAATAAAGCCCGCATCCGTTACGGTAATATGTTCTTTCTCACGAAGATTCTTCATGGCAACACTGACACTTGATTTTTTAAAGCCAAGCTCATTTGCTATATCAACAGAACGAACCACCGGTAGTTCTTTACTCAGTACGTAAATGGTTTCCAAATAGTTTTCTGCAGATTCGTTGATCATAAACTTCATATCGCTTCCTCCTCATACAATATATTAAGAATAACATAGAAAAATGGAAAAAACAATGTTTTGTATGGGGGATTTGTGATACAATGTTTGAGAGCAATTTGATTTATGCTTCTGCTTCGACATATTTGCAGATGTGCAAGGTGCATTTTGGGAGGAAGAAATAGACGATGGCGAGTAATTGTGAAACGTGTATGAACTATGAATATGATGAAGAATATGAATATTATGTCTGTACCAAGAATCTGGATGAGGATGAAATGTATCGCTTTATAAAGGGCGATTTTAAGGAATGTCCGTATTACCAGTTCGGTGATGAGTATCAGATTGTACGAAAGCAGATGTAACGAACTAGTATTGTGAGGTTATTGAAGAACAGTAGTTTTGAGAAAAAGGCTTTGAGGAGGATTGTATATGAACGTTTTCGAATCAGGGATTATACTGTGGATACAAGAAAATATAAGGGGACCGGTTGGTAATGTATTTTGGCAGTTTATCACACATCTTGGAGACGAAGGCTATCTTTGGATTGCTATGGGGATTATTCTGTTATTTTTTAAGAAGACGAGACCAATTGGATTTACTGTGTTGGTTTCCCTTTTGTTTGATTTTTTGACAATCAATGTGGTTTTAAAAGGACTGGTTGCAAGACCAAGACCATTTGTGGTAAATGAACTCATTGAGCCACTGGTTGGTGGGGTGTCACCGTATCGTTCCTTCCCATCCGGACATTCCGGCGGTTCCTTTGCAGCCATGTTTGCCTTGTATCGCTGGGTGCCGAAAAAGATAGGTGTCCCTGCACTGTTTTTAGCAACGCTTGTAGCACTATCCAGATTGTATGTTGGTGTACATTATCCGACAGACATTGTTGGTGGATTCATCATTGGCTTTATATGTAGTGCATTGGCATACGCGTTGGTGAAGATGATCTGTAATAATAGTAGAAAGATAACAGAAAATGCATCAAACAGACTGTAGAGTACAGATATAAGACGAAAGAAGTAATGATAATAGGAGAGAAGAGAATTAATGGCTAGAAAGACGAAAAAGCAATTGTTGGCTGAGGAGATTATTGAACGCCTGCGCAAGGAATATCCAGACGCAGAATGCTCATTGGATTATGATGAGGCGTGGAAGCTTTTGGTGAGTGTCCGACTTGCTGCTCAGTGTACCGACGAAAGAGTCAACATTATTGTAGAAAAATTGTATGAGAAATATCCGGATGTGAAGTCTCTTGCCGATGCCGATGTGGATAAAATCGAAGAAATTGTCCGCCCTTGTGGATTAGGAAGAAGCAAGGCAAAGGATATCAGTGCCTGCATGAAGATTTTGCGGGATAAATATGATTGTCAGGTTCCAAAAACCTTTGATGAGTTATTGGCACTTCCGGGAGTTGGTAGAAAGAGTGCAAATCTTATTATGGGGGATGTTTTTGGCGAGCCTGCCATCGTAACCGATACGCATTGCATTCGTTTAACCAATCGAATGGGACTTGTGGATGGGATTACAGAACCCAAAAAGGTGGAAATGGCGTTGTGGAAAATCATTCCGCCACAAGAAGGTAATGACTTTTGCCACAGATTGGTATATCATGGAAGGGCAGTTTGTACAGCAAGAACTACGCCGTACTGTGATAAATGTTGTTTGAATGATATTTGTCCGAAGAAGGGCGTTGGAAAGAAATAATAAAGACAAAGGAGATAAAGGAACATGAATAACGAAATTTTGGCAGTGGTTGCCGGACAGAACATTACAGAAGAGGATTACAATTATTTTGTGCAAAGTATGCCAAGAGAGCAACAGCAATATGCTGCAGATCCACGTTTTAAAGAACAATGCTTAGAACAATTAATTTCTGTACATTTGTTTGCAAAAAAAGGGGAAGAATTAAAATTAGAAGAAACAGAAGAATTTGCAAAAATCATTGCAAATGCGAAGAGAGATATTTTGGCACAAATGGCTATGCGCGAAGTACTTGGCGGCATCACTGTTACAGAAGAGGAAATGCAGGCTCATTATGAGGCAAACAAGCAGGCATACTCAAAGGGTGAAACAGTCAGTGCAAAACACATCCTTGTGGATGCTGAAGAAAAATGCAATGAAGTTTTGGCTTCCATCAATGCCGGTGAAAAAACATTTGAAGATGCAGCGAAGGAATTTTCTTCATGCCCTTCCGGACAAAGAGGGGGAGACCTTGGTGAATTTGGAAAAGGTCAAATGGTGAAAGAATTTGAAGATGCAGCATTTTCGGCAGAAATCGGACAAGTAGTAGGTCCGGTACAATCACAGTTTGGCTATCATTTGATTAAGGTGGAAAAGAAGAATGAGGCGACCGTGGCAAGCTTTGATGAAGTGAAG
>JAXJXL010000085.1:0-2105 GCA_036307525.1 Faecalimonas sp. | reverse complement strand
GATTTCACAGTAACATTTAGAGTTACAGTGCCAGAAAATACACCAGATGAACCAATCTATATTATCGGTACTTTTGATAATTGGACTGTAGCAGATGAGAAGTATATTATGACTAAGGTTGGTGATTATATTTATGAGTATACAATGACTGGTCCGGAATTATCGGGAATTGAATATAAGTATAATCGTGGTAATTGGGATGCAAGAGAGCAGAATGCAGACCATGTAGATTTAGTAGGACCACTTCAGAAGGAGAATCGAGAGTATACATATTATGAAGATAATTATGTAGTTGAAGATGTAATTGAAAGCTGGTCGGATGTACAGTAAGGAAAAACACAGCTATATTTATAATTAAGAAAATATTAAGAATTATATCAAGAAATTTTTAAGATATTTTAAGTATATTAAAGTCACCCAATTAATTGGGTGACTTTTTTATTTAATAGGAAAGTTCTCCTTGCGGAGAACTCTTGAACAAAAAAAGCCCGCAGGAGCGGGCATACGAAACAGACGGATTGTTAGAAGATATAAAAACCTTCTTCGAATTCGCCATCAAAGTCATCATCCTCAATCATGAAGTAATGCATATCGAGTAAGTCTGAATCGGTCATGTCTCTAACTAACTCGGGTGTCATACCTTCTGGAGGATTTTTGATATATTGTTCTCTAAGTTCCGCTAACTGATTTGAATCCATTATAGGTGCCTCCCATCTATTGATGATTATAGTATGAAACAGATGGGAAAGAAAATCAAGCAAAAGAATCACGAGAACGGCAATGAAATTTTGCCATTGTCCTTTCGTATAGTTCAGTTAGCGAAATGGATTCGTGTCTATGATAAAGTTGCATAAACTCCATTGTGTGATTGCATTTATTGCATTGTAAAGGGTCATAGCCCTTGGAAGAGAGATATAAGTTTCTCCATTTATTAAAGCTTAGGAAAAACTGATGTCTTGATTTAGGAATAACTTTAAAAAGCTTTTTGTCTTGCTCACGATGTCTAGCATAGATACCATAATATCGTGTCATTTTAAAGTTCTTTTCAGGGATATGTTGAATAAGTAACTTTATAAAGTCTAAGGCTGGAATGGTTTTTCTGACGAAGGAGTTATCCTCATGCTTATTATAGTGAAAAGTAACATTGTCACCATCATAGTCATCAATTCTAGACAGAGCAATTACAGGACGCCCAAGGTATCTACTGATATATTGCGTAACTATCTTAGGGTCTGAAAGATTAGGCTTTGCATAGACATAAAATCCATTTTTATCTTTATTGTAAATATGGGCTTTTATACGTTTAAAAGAGGGACCAATCTTAGCTTCCATTTCATTGAGTAGTGCTGTTTGAAATGCTTTACGTAAATATGAGTATTCGAAGTGTTTAACTACACGCCAGAATGCATCATCAGAGTATCCACCTTCTGTTATAAGACAGTGGATATGAGGATTCCACTCCAAAGGGCGACCAAAGGTGTGAAGAACACAAACAAAGCCAGGAACAAAGTTTTTTGATTTGTTTATCTTATTAAACATCCTAAGAACAACACTACGAACTGCAGAGAATAAACAGTTTAAAAGGGAGCGGTCCTCAAGAAAGAAATGACGAAGTTCATCATCAATGGTAAAGACGCAATGACGATGAGTGCAATTGACAAGTTTAAAAGACATGACAGTAGACCTATCTATAGAGTACTTAGCACCACAGGTAGGGCAAAATTTAGAATGGCAACGAAAAGGAACAAACTTAAGATTGCCACAGTGGGAGCATCCATACATGGCACCGCCAAAGGATGGGTCTCCACAGTTAATCATCTTGTCAATGTTATTCATAACAACGGGACGAGGATGAAGTAGATATTCAATTTCTTCATAATGATCTTTAAAAATGGATTGTAATATATTCATATGATTATTATCGGAAGAAATTAGAAAAAAACAAACTACCCCTCAAAGATTGAGGGGCAGGGGAGTTGAGAGTGACGAAGTCACTTTTGTTCTGTCTGTGATATTCAATTAGATAGAAAAGAATATTTCAATCCATATTCAAAGGATTAAATATCTAATACATATGCAAGGCATAAGTTAACAGTATTTAAAAG
>JAXJXL010000084.1:0-2342 GCA_036307525.1 Faecalimonas sp. | reverse complement strand
TTTTAAATAAAATCAATTGTGTTTAAAAAACTAACCATATTTCCACCGCAATATACCACACTTACTGCGAGACATAAAACACCTATCCCTATTGCAGCGTATGCATATTTGCAATTTACTTTATAAATACGCCTTATCAGTAAAACTGTTGGTAACAAGGCTACTAATAGCCATATTATTGCCATTACCATCCCAAAAACAAGCGCTGTTCCTTCGTCCATAGTGTAATCGTACTTATAAATCTCTCCGCTTATATTCAAATATGTTAAAGTCAACCATACGGGAGTAATTAGTGTTACAACCACACACCATACTCCCCATAAAGTATATAACACTTTTTTAATCATCCTCTTGTTTCCCCCTTTTATTCATTTGTTAATACTCCAAAACTATAATTCCTTTGTTCTTTATATGATTCCAAATAGTATGAAACCAATCGTATTTATTCCAAAATTTGCACACATATGTACTAGCCAGGACGGATAAATGTTTTCACACTTTTCATTCAGATAATTGAAAATACATCCACCAATAAACAATCCTGCCATTGACAATATGTATATCAGTATATTAAACCATCCACTTGTCATACCTACATGATAAAGGGCAAACATAGCAGAACTAGATATGTAGGCAAATTTTCTTCCTTTCTCCTCTTTCAACATCAGAAATGCATATCCCCGGAAGAAAAACTCCTCCAATAGAGAATTGACAAAGGAAATATAGATTGCAACATATACAAAATTGTCTGCTGTAACACCTATTCCTGTTGTTAGGGACTCTTTGATCCCGCTTAGGTCGATATAATCACCCAAAAAGAAATAGGCAATCATAATAACTGCAAACACGCCTATGCCTAACAAAAGTGCCAAAAGAAAGTCTTTTTTCTTTGGAATAAATAATTTCTTCAGATATGCACCCTTGTCCTTATACAAAAGAAAATATCCTAATGGTATCAGTAAAAACAATACAATCTTAACGATTGATTTATATAAATATGGTGGCAATATGATCCCATCAACAAAGCACATCAGTAAAGTCGATATCAATACTGAAAAAATAGCATAGTTCTTTGCCTTCATCCAAATCCGCCTCCTTTAACATATTTCTTATTTCTTGATAGCCGGTATATTTATCGTTCCTTCTAAGTCATCCCACATAACGCTAAATGCATATACTGGTTGATAAAATCCCTTGGTATCGAGTTCATAGTCCAATTCGACTGCGAGAACTTCAAGATTTCTATCGCCAATCCCAAAGAAGTATCCTGCTTCTAATCTATCAAATGCTTCTTTTTCTGAGATGATTGGAAATGACTTATATTCCTCATACTCAATAATATTATTTGTCAAATGGGATATCATACCATCTGTTGTGTACTCGCACTGAATAGAACCATCATACATTTTCCCGTCTTTTACAATCTTATCTGCTGTAAAGTAATATTCTTCTTTTTTCTCCTCGAAAACAGCTCCTTTTGGAATCGTAACACCCATTTTTTCAAGTACCTGAATCAATTCGCTCTCAGAAGCATTCGATTTGTTTTCCATTCTCTCATCGTTATGGTAAAGAGCATCATAATCTGTAAATCTGTAGGTTTGCCCCGCATAATTGATCCATATATTCAAACGGTTATTGTCTTCGCTGTAATAAATTGCTGTATCTTCGTAAATGTCGGTTCTACTTTCATCAATTCCTAGACCAAATCTTCCAAATATCTCTTCTGCCATTTCTCGAGTGTCTTTCACATTTGCAACACTTGTCCGATACACCATAGCCGTGTTTTCATCTGATGACAATTCCAGTTCCGTTGTCACCTGCACATCTCGTTGTCGGACAATGTAACTGCTAGGCAGATTCCCTAATTCCTTCATTTCATAAGTTCCGAAAATCAATGCAAATGAGATTAACGTCACTAAAACTGGTATTTGAAAACAAAATGTTGGCAAAGCTTTGGTTTCATGTTTTTTCCACTTTTTAACTATAAACATAAAAAGTCGATAGAAGCCATAACCAATCATGGCACCAACAGTATTATTCATGAAATCATCTAATTCACAAATCCCCAAGTTGAACAGCAGTTGCGTCATTTCAATAAGGAATGTAAATAGAAATCCGGCCAAATAGGTCTTCCAAAATACTTGGAACTTTTTTGACACAAGTGGTAATAGAAAACCAAACGGTACAAACATCATAATGTTTAATATGATGTTTCTCCATTCTCTTGCCGAAAAATGATTCCAAGCTTCCTTATAGGAATAAAACAGTGGATATATTTCTCCCATTTCTCCTGAAAAACTATGCATACTGTACCTAAGCATAGTTGCACCCACTACAACCAC
>JAXJXL010000083.1:0-2476 GCA_036307525.1 Faecalimonas sp. | reverse complement strand
TCTTATAATTCACAGTTATTTACTGTTCTTGGGAATGGAATTACGTCTCTGATGTTTGACATACCTGTGAGGTACATTACGCAACGTTCAAATCCTAGTCCAAAACCAGCATGTCTTGTAGAACCATATTTTCTCAAATCCAAATAGAATTGATAATCATCTGGGTTAAGTCCCATTTCGTTCATACGAGCAACTAACTTGTCGTAATCATCCTCTCTCTGGCTACCACCGATGATTTCACCGATTCCAGGAACCAAACAGTCTACTGCTGCAACAGTCTTGTTGTCTTCATTCATCTTCATGTAGAATGCTTTGATATCCTTTGGATAATCTGTTACAAATACTGGACGTTTAAATACCTGTTCTGTCAAGTAACGTTCATGCTCTGTCTGAAGGTCGCATCCCCATGATACTTTGAATTCAAAGTTATCGTTATTCTTAGATAAGATATCAATTGCATCTGTATATGTTACACGAGCGAAATCATTATTTGCCACATTGTTCAATCGGTCTAACAATCCCTTGTCTACAAATGAATTGAAGAAGTTCATCTCTTCCGGTGCATTTTCTAATACGTAGTTGATAACATATTTTAACATAGACTCTGCAAGATTCATGTTGTCTTCCAAATCAGCAAATGCAATTTCAGGCTCAATCATCCAGAACTCAGCAGCATGACGTTGTGTGTTGGAATTCTCTGCACGGAAGGTTGGCCCAAATGTGTAAATGCTGCGGAATGCCTGTGCATATGTTTCACCATTCAACTGACCACTTACTGTAAGGCTTGTTTCTTTTCCGAAGAAATCTTGTGAATAATCCACTGTGCCATCTTCATTCTTTGGAAGGTTTTCCATATCCAAAGTTGTAACACGGAACATTTCGCCTGCGCCCTCACAGTCACTTCCTGTAATCAGCGGTGTGTTTACGTATACAAATCCTCTGTCTTGGAAGAATTTGTGAATAGCATATGCTGCCAAAGAACGTACACGGAATACTGCCTGGAAGGTATTCGTTCTAGGACGTAAATGTGCGATTGTTCTTAAGTACTCGATACTGTGGCGTTTCTTTTGAAGTGGGTAATCCGGTGTTGATGCACCTTCCACAACTACTTCTGTTGCCTGAATCTCAAACGGTTGTTTCGCTTGTGGTGTAGCAACCAAAGTTCCCTTTACCACAATCGCTGTACCTACATTTAACTTCGTAATCTCAGCAAAGTTCTCCATTGTATCGTTATAAACAACTTGTAATGTTTCAAAATAAGAACCATCATTCACCACGATAAACCCAAATGTTTTGGAATCGCGGTTGCTTCTTACCCATCCTCCTACTGTTACTTCTTTGTCAAAATACTGTTCACGGTTTTTGTATAACTCTCTAACTGTTATTAAATCCATGTCTTTCAGCTCCTTTTTCTATATTTTCCTGCCAAAAACAGGCAATTTCTATCATTATCTGTATAGTATACCCCATTTTGTGATTTATCGCAATTATGAATCACCTTTTTTTAATTTCTTCATAATCTTTACAAAGTGAAAGAATACTACCCCCTTTTATTCCACAATTAAAGTATTTAGCGAACATTATCATGCAGAATCATAGAAGCCATATACCATTCCACTGCCGAGCGTTTTTCCTCTGGTACGAAAAACTGAATTTCTTCACCGTCGTATGTTTCAAAATTTTCGCCTGCTCCGAAAAGCAATCTATAAACCTGACGGATTGGGAAGCACAGTCGTACATTCTCTCCATCCTTCGTACCTTCATAAGTAAGACCCTCACGACTGAGCGTACATACACCCTGCCCTCCGTGTCGTGTCAGACCATCTCCGTTTCCCGGTAGCCGTAGTTCCACCTTTGAACTGAGCACATAATCAGGGTTGCCCAGAATCTCTTTTGCCAATAAGTCCTTTTGCCAATCATACCACTGAGCAAAATTTTTAAATTGAAATCCTTCCGTAAATCCATATCGCTTATCCACAGAAGTCAGATACCCACAATGTTCGCATAACACTTTATTTTTTTCGGCTACAAGAGTATGTTTTCGGTTACATTTCGGGCATGTGGTTAGGATATTTTCCAACCCTTCGGCTATGCGTCGTGACCGATAGCGAATCTTCGGATGCTTTTCAAGCCATTCGAATTCGTTATAATACAAGCGTGCCTCAACGCCTTGTTTAATCTCTTCAACCGAAATATTCTGAATTTGCTCCGCCGTATATAAAATATCTAATTCAGCTTCTACCAGCGCACCACGCCGGAAACCCTTGCCCCACTTCGGGTTAGCCAAATAGTCTCCGCCAAATTTTACAGTATAAACAGGTACTGCTGATTTTTTGATAAAAGTATATGTATTACTCTGAACATCTTCAAATCGCCCTGTTGTCGAAAGGCGTGCTTCCGGCATCATCGCCAAAACACCATTGGATTTCAAAACTCTAAGACAGTTTTTTGTGCTCTCCATATCCATGGCAAACAT
>JAXJXL010000082.1:0-20271 GCA_036307525.1 Faecalimonas sp. | reverse complement strand
CGCTTTGAGTCGTGCGATTTATTGCTTGCAGGATGCAGCGCGTTATGATGAAAAAGCAAATGAGTTGTATGCCCAGTTATCGGAAGTGGACAGTTTATTAAACGATTTTAACCGTGAACTATCTGATTACAGTTCGTCATTTGAATTTTCAGAAGAAGATTTTTATGAAGTTGAAAAGCGTTTGAATGAGATTAATCATTTGAAATCAAAATATGGAAATACTATCCAGGAGATTCTTACATATTGTGAAGAAAAAGAAGAAACACTAAGAAAACTGCAGGATTATGATTCTTATTTGGAAGAATTACGCAGAAATCTTGCGGATGCAGAAGAAAAAGTAAGCGCATTGTCATTGCAGCTTTCTAAAATGCGTCAAGAAGCTTCAAAAGAATTAACCAAAGCAATTAGAGATGGTCTATTGGATTTGAACTTCTTAGATGTGCAATTTGAAATGGTATTTACAGGCACGGACCACTATACATCAGCTGGAACAGATGAAGTGGAATTTATGATATCCATGAACCCTGGGGAGCCGACTCGCTCATTGGGCGATGTGGCTTCAGGCGGAGAACTTTCCAGAATTATGCTTGCCATTAAGACTGTAATGGCGGAAAAAGATAGAATAGAGACCTTGATTTTTGATGAAATTGATGTGGGAATCAGCGGCCGTACCGCACAGAGGGTATCAGAAAAGATGGCTGTGATAGGAAGAAATCATCAAGTGATCTGCATCACCCATTTGGCACAAATTGCAGCCATGGCAGATGCACATTTTGCAATTGAAAAGAAGGTCACAGACGGAAAAACAAGGACAAGCATTTCTCTTTTAAATAAAGAGGAAGAAATTGATGAACTTGCCAGAATTTTGGGTGGCGCAGAAATTACCGAAAAAGTGAGAGAAAGCGCGGCTGAGATGAAGGAATTGGCAAATAGCACAAAATAACACCAGATTTAAAAGGTGAATAATCCACATAATAAAGCAGACACTTAAAAAAGAAAAGGATGTCTGCTTTTTTAGTGCCTCAATATTTTAAGGAGGTTGTGGAATGCGAAGATGGTGGTATAAACGAATACTAATTATGTTTGTTCTACTTGCAATGACCATGGGTACCGGTTTTGGTGTAACATCATTACAAGAGCAAGAGGAAAATCAGCAAGTAAGCACTAAGTCCATAGATAGCAAAACGGTCATTCCAGGCGGAGTGCCAATTGGCATTTATATGGAAATGGACGGCGTACTCGTTCTTGCAACAGAGTGCATTGAATGCGTGGATGGCAATGAGTATGAGCCTGCTAAAAATTTGGTCAAGTCTGGGGATTATATCGTTGGAATGAATGGGGAGACCATCGATACAAAAAAGGATTTGATTCAGGCTGTTTCGAAATTAAACACATCCGAAGTTATACTTACTCTCAGGCGGGAAGAAGAGTATATTGATGTAAAAATGCAGTCCGTACAAGTGGGGGAGCGAAGGTACAAATTAGGAATTTGGGTGAAGGACAATGTGCAAGGTCTGGGGACACTTACCTTTGTAACGACAAATAGTGAATATGGTGCTTTGGGACATGGTATTCATGATACAGATACGGAAGAATTATTGGAAATATCGGAAGGAACGGTCTATGAGACAAATATTATCGGAGTACAAAAAGGCCAAAAAGGAGAACCTGGTGGCTTGGAAGGCGTGATTATTTATAATCGCTATAACATTTTAGGCACAGTCGAAAAAAATACGGAAAACGGAATTTATGGAAAAATCGAGAATATCGATAAACTTTTGGAAAACCAGGAACCAATAGAAATCTGCGAGAAAGATGATATCAAGATTGGCGATGCAACGATTCGTTGTACCGTAGACGGCACAATGAAAGAATATGATATTAAGATAAAAAATGTGGATTATTACACGGGAAACGTAAATAAGGGCATTGTCATTGAAGTAGTGGATGAAGAACTTCTGGAGTTGACTGGCGGAATCGTGCAAGGAATGAGCGGCAGTCCAATACTTCAAAACGGAAAAATTATAGGTGCTGTGACACATGTGTTAGTAAATGATCCAACAAGAGGCTATGGAATTTTCATAGAGGATATGTTGAAAGCAGAAGATTGAATTTATTCCAATAAAACCCATCTTGACAAACCGAGGTGGGTTTTTTATACTCTAATAGTTAGTAAAGACTAACTAAAGTTACATAAGGAGAACATAAATGAAAAAAGTTTTAAATTATCTACTATTAATCAGCTTTATTAACACCAATTTAGTACCTCTTACTGGTATTGCAATTCACAAGATGGCATCGGTCTTCTTTCTCTTGCTTTGCATTGTACATACGATTATTTATCGAAGACAAATGCAGTGGAAGAGATGGATCTTGTTAGGCGTAATTGTGATTTCTTTTGCAAGTGGTTTGTTTGGAATGATATTAGACGAAATGCCAATTGTACTTGCGTTACATAAAGCAATTTCAATCGCCAGTATATTTTTCTTGGCAATTCATATTTTTATATTCCACAGACGTTTTAAAAAGGCAAAATAGGGAGGTGGTTAGCCATGATGATTAATAAAAGGCTGATTGGAATAGTACCTGAGAGCAAAAAACATATTGCCCAAAATGTACTTTTTCAATGGATTTCGTTGCTTGCCAATATTGCTATGATGATAAGCATCACTATGTTGTTGTCAAAGTTATTCCATAAAACAGCAACCACGTCCAACGTCATCTGTACACTGATGATTGCAGTAATCACAGTGATTGTAAGATACATCTGTACAACGTTTGCAATTAAGATGGGGTATCTTTCTTCAAAGGAAGTGAAGAAAACACTGAGAGAGTTGATTTACATGAAGCTTCTAAGACTTGGGACTTCCTATAACGAGAAAATAAAGACATCAGAAGTTGTTCAAGTAGCGGTAGAAGGTGTAGACCAATTGGAAACGTATTTTGGCGCATATCTACCACAGTTTTTCTATGCTATGTTAGCTCCATTAACTCTGTTTGTAATTATAAGTTTTGTCAATCTTCCAAGTGCCATTGCATTACTTATCTGTGTTCCGATGATTCCGGTATCCATTGCAGCGGTGCAAACCTGGGCGAAGAAGCTTTTGGCTAAATATTGGGGACAATATACAGCGCTTGGAGATACGTTTTTAGAAAATTTACAAGGCTTAACTACTTTAAAAATTTATCAGGCAGATGAGTTTAAACAAAAAGAAATGAACGAGGAGTCGGAAAAGTTCCGTAAAATCACCATGAAAGTACTTACCATGCAATTGAATTCTATCACAATCATGGACCTGATTGCCTATGGCGGAGCGGCACTGGGAGTGATATTATCGGTGACTCAATATGCAAAGGGGAATGTTTCATTTTCCGGAGCATTACTGATTATTTTACTTTCAGCAGACTTTTTTATACCAATGCGTCTCTTAGGTTCCTTCTTTCATATTGCTATGAATGGAATGGCGGCCAGTGAAAAAATATTTCGGTTACTTGATTTGCCGGAAACGGAAGTTATGACAGAAGAAGTGCCGGAAGAATGTACGATAAGTTGTGAGAACCTACGGTTTTCGTATGTTACCGGTCAGGAAGTAGAAAAAAATTATTCCAAGGAAGAACGAGAAATACTGCATGGTTTAAATATGGAATTCCAGATGGGAACACTTACCTCCATTGTTGGGGAAAGCGGCTGTGGCAAATCCACAATTTCTGCCATTTTAATGGGAAGAAATCAAGGCTATACAGGCTCGGTAAAGATTGGCGGTAAGGAGTTGTCAGGGCTTTCGCAATCCAGCCTTATGAGAAATATTACCTATGTCAGTCATCAAAGTTATCTCTTCAAAGGAACAGTAAAGAATAATCTGTTGATGGGAAATCCAGATGCAACAGATGAGGAATTGTGGGAAATATTAGAACGAGTAAACTTGGCTGAATTTTTAAGAAGTGAGAAAGGATTAGAAACGAAACTTCAAGAAAAGGCTTCCAACTTCTCGGGAGGGCAGTGTCAGAGGTTGACACTTGCAAGAGCACTTTTGCATGACAGCCCTGTGTACATCTTCGACGAGGCTACTTCTAATATCGATGTGGAGAGTGAAAATGACATTATGCGGGAGATTCACGCCTTGGCTAAAATTAAAACAGTCATCCTGATTTCACATCGTCTTGCGAATGTTGTTTTGTCTGACCGTATTTATGTGATGGAAAAGGGAAATGTTGTTGAAAGCGGTACACATGAAGAGTTGTTGAAGAATAGAGGAATATATAAAAGACTATGGAATGCACAACAAGCCCTTGAAAATTTAGGAAGAGGTGGTGAGTAGATATGGAAAAACGAAGTGGATTAAGAGTGATGTTGAGATTGATTGGTCTGGTGAAACCACTGACAGCTTTTATGTTGCTTGCCATTATGATGGGATTGGTTGGCCATTTAACTGCTTCATTTATTACAATTTTTGGTGGTTATGCGGTTGCGGAAGTGCTTGGAATAGAGACCCCATTTACAATAGTTGTATTATTTGTTTCGGTCATTATATTTGCTCTTGTTCGAGGATTTCTTCGCTATGCAGAGCAGGCATGCAACCATTTTATTGCATTTAAATTATTGGCACTTATTCGCGACAAAGTGTTTCGTGCACTGCGCCGACTTTGTCCTGCAAAATTAGATGGGAAGGATAAAGGAAATCTTATATCCGTTATTACAGCGGATATAGAACTTCTGGAAGTGTTTTATGCACACACCATTTCACCGATTGCCATTGCGACTTTGTTTTCCGGTATCTTGTGCATATTCATAGGAAGTTTTCATTGGAGTCTAGGCTTAATTGCACTTGTGGCATATATGGTAGTTGGGGGTATTATTCCTATGTTGATTTCCAAACTCAGTGGAGATGATGGTATAAAGTTTCGAGTTCAATCAGGGGAACTTTCGGGGTTTGTATTGGACAACTTACGTGGTCTTTATGAAACCTTACAGTATGGACAAGGAATGAAAAGACTTCAGGAAATAAAAAGACGGACAGATGAGCTTTCCAAAGAAGAAAAGCGTATGAAAGAAACAGCAGGGAGAAATAAGGCACTTACAAATACGGTGATTTTAATCTTTGACCTTGTGATGTTATTTGCTTCGGCTATGCTATATCAAAATGGAACAATCGAATTTCTAGGTGTGTTAATCCCGACCATTGCGCTGATGAGTTCCTTCGGTCCGGTGATTGCACTGGCAGACCTTGGAAGCACCTTGCAACATACATTTGCAGCAGGAAATCGTGTGCTGGATATTTTAGATGAAACACCTGTTATAGAAGAAGTATGTGGTAAAGAGAATGTGGCCTTTGAAGGTGCCATTGCAGCAAATGTTACCTTCTCCTACAGTGAAGAAACAGGTGATGAAAACATATTAGACGATGTATCTGTGGAGATTCCAAAGGGTTCTGTCATTGGTATTGTTGGAAAAAGTGGCAGTGGAAAATCAACGCTATTAAAACTATTTATGCGTTTCTGGAATTTGCAAAAAGGTGAGGTGAAAATTTCTGACGTCAATGTGAATGAAATAAACACTCATAATCTGCGTGATATGGAAAGTTTCATGACACAGGAAACTCATTTGTTCCATGACAGCATTCGTAATAATATTCGGGTTGCGAAGTTGGATGCCACAGATGAAGAGATCGAAGCTGCTTGTAAGAAAGCGTCAGTACATGGTTTTATTGTAAGTCTTCCAAAGGGGTATGACACATCAGTTGGTGAACTTGGTGATACACTGTCAGGTGGTGAAAGACAGCGTATTGGGCTTGCGCGTGCATTTCTTCATGATGCACCGTTTATGCTTTTGGATGAGCCAACCAGCAATCTGGATAGTCTGAATGAAGCAGTTATTTTAAAGTCACTAAAAGAAGAAAGAGAAAATAAAACGGTTGTGATGGTATCGCATCGTCAGTCTACAATGCGAATTGTAGATAAGGTCTATTCGGTAGAACATGGAAGGGTGAGTTAATGAGAAAGATAATTTATATTTTAATAGGTTGCATTAGTTTTGGACTTGGTGCGGTAGGAACAGTATTTCCGATTTTACCAACAGTTCCGTTTTTGTTATTAGCAACGTTTTGTTTTGCTAAATCTTCTGAGAAAATGAACAATTGGTTTAAAAATACAAAGCTTTACACAGATAATCTGGAAAGCTTTGTCAAAGGTCAGGGAATGACTAGGGCAACAAAGATTCGTATTATGGTGACTGTTACAGTGCTTATGTCAATTGGTTTTGCTATGATGCATGCTGTGACTCTTGGAAGAATTGTGCTTGCATGCGTTTGGGTATTTCATATTATTTATTTCGCATTTGGTGTAAAGACGGTTAAGAATGCTTGAACCTTTAGTTAAATAATGGTAATATAAGAGCATGCGTAAATCACATGCTCTTTTATGGTGAGGACAAAGATAAATAAGAAATACATAATTAGGGGAAATAGATGAAAATATTAAAAAGAAGCCTTGTGTTTGTGCTATTGTGTGTATATCTATCAGCGATGATTGGATGCGCCCCAAAAGAAAGTATAGCAAACAAGGTCTCAAATGATACTCAGATAGTTACCGATATGAAGCAAATGGTAACAATTATTGAGGAAGTAGAAATGCAAAAGAAAATGGCCGAAGAGGCTGCTAAACAAGAGGTAGTGCAACCGGAAGAGAAA
The DNA here is from genome assembly GCA_036307525.1 of Faecalimonas sp. Taxonomy (GTDB): domain Bacteria; phylum Bacillota; class Clostridia; order Lachnospirales; family Lachnospiraceae; genus Faecalimonas. The sequence goes on along the minus strand of JAXJXL010000082.1, from coordinate 13,585 downwards.
CCAGCACAGAAACCGGTGGTGCCGACTCCAAAGCCGAGCAGTAAGCCAAGCAACAAACCGAGTACAAGTACGACCAATAAAGTGTCGTCCAAGTATCCTTATTACATTAAGGTGAATCGTTTGGCAAACTGTGTTACGCTTTATAAGCAGGATGAGAATGGAGCCTATACAGTACCAGTAAAGGCTATGATCTGCTCAGTTGGAAAGAACATCAACAATACACCGACAGGTGTGTTTAAAACCAGTGATAAATATACCTGGAGATATTTGTTTGGTGACCAATATGGACAGTATGCTACTAGAATTACGGGACATATTTTGTTCCACTCTGTACCTTATACGAGTCAGTCCAAAAACACATTGAGGACGGATTATTACAATAAGCTTGGTGTTGGTGATTCCATGGGATGCATTCGACTTACCTGTGAGGATGCAAAATGGATTTACGATAATTGCCCTAAGGGAACGAAGGTTGAAATCTATGATAGCTCTAACTCCGGACCACTTGGGAAACCGACAGCCATGAAAATAGATGCAAATAGTCCTTATGCGAAGTGGGATCCAACAGATCCAGATGCGAATAATCCTTGGAAAACTGCAAAACCAACGATTTCCGGTGTAACCAATATAACTGTTTTACAAGGACAAGAAATTGATTACATTTCCAATGTTTCGGCTGTTGACGTGTTTGGAGCGGTATTAAATGTTACTACAAGTGGTAATGTCGATGCTACAACAGTAGGTGAGTATGTCATTCAGTATACTGCAACAGATTCCAGAGGCAATAAGGTGACAGCATCAGCCATTATCACAGTGGTAGAACATCCTCCAGATAACGAAGCTAATGAAGATAGTGGAATCCCGCCTAATTTATTGCTCGCTTTTTAGTTTGATTAATTTCCATTTCCCGCTATTATAACGGAAAAGTACCAGGCCAGAACGAATCAACTGGTCTGTTGCCATGGCAGCCCATGCGCCATATAGTCCAAGACCTAAATTCACAAGTGCGATAGCAACGAGTGGTCGAACCAAGAGAACCGTAATAAATGTGAAGATAGCTGTTGCCTTTGTATCACCCGCACCACGTAATCCACCTGCAATAATGAATTGTGAACTTTGGAATGGTTGCAGGAATGCAACAAACAACATAATCTTTCCACCGATTCGAATGATTTCTGGGTCGCTATTATATAAGCCCACAATTTGTCCGCCAAAGAAGATAAAGACAAGGGCAAGGATTATTGAGAAGACCAGTCCAACTTTTCTGGTTCGACTACAATATGCCTGTGCCATATCAGTTCTGCGTTTCCCAAGAGATTGACCCATCAAGGTGGTAGCAGATACCGCAAAAGCCTGCCCTGTCATGAAAGATAATGCTTGTATGTTCATGCAGACTTGGTGTGTTGCATAAGCAGTTGTGCCTAATGTGGCAACTGTCTTAGCAAAAAGAATCATTCCTGCACGCATAAGAAGTTGTTCAATCATTGCAGGGAAACCAATGTTTAACATATTTCCAAGAACAATCTTGTTTGGTTTAAAACCAAGTTTAAACTCTAATTTTAAGAATCCATTACCTTTCAGTATTACGGCAAAAGCCATAATAAAGGCAACTACTTGACCAATTACTGTAGCAAGGGAAGCACCAGCAACACCCAGTTCAGGGAATCCTAAGTTACCATAAATCAATAACCAGTTGAATATTACGTTTACCACATTGGCAATCAAATTATAAATCATGCAGGTTTTTGAATCACCAACTGCACGTAAGGATGCGGTAATGGTACTGGTCAAAGCAAAACTCAAGAAACCGATCATCTGAATTTGCAAATATTGTGTTGCCCATTTAGTGACGATTTCTTCTGTAGAACCCATGAAGATTACCATTGGCTTTGCGAATAAGAAACCTAATATTGATAAAATAATAGTCGCGCAGAAGGTAAACAACAAACCTTGACGAACGACCAAATTTGCTTGCTTGCTGTCATTTGTTCCCTTGTTTCTTGCAATTAATGCGGTAACGCCGGTGTTCATAGCAACGAATGCAGCCATTAGAAGGAATTTTGGTTGTGTTGTTAGACCAACAGCTGCAAGGGCTTGTGTTCCAATTTCTGGATTCGCTTTGCCACCCATGGAACCAACCATCATAAGGTCTACCATAGAAGCTAACTGTGTAAGTAATAATTCAATAAAACTTGGCCACGCAATTCGTATAATGTCTTGATATAATTCCTTGGATTTGACACCATCCGGAAGTTTTTTATTCACCTTTAAATCTTCAGACACAATTTCATTACCGTATGGAAGTCGGTCTAAGGTTGTCTGTAATGAAGCGTTCTCTTTCAAAATAATCACCTAGTTTCTTTTAAGTCTGATATTTATTATAGTTTATTTGAAAAAATTTGCAAGAATCTCTTGACTTAATGATAGGGGTTTTGTTTTGAGTAAATTTATGTTACACTATCAAAATGTGGGGGTAGGACAATAAGAAAGAAGGCGATAGACATGGAACAACAGAAATCACAATTAGGAGAAGGCAGTGTTGGCAAATTAATGATGAAGCTGGCCATACCGGCAATCGTTGCGCAACTAGTGAATCTCCTCTATAATATGGTTGACAGAATTTATATCGGACATATCCCGGAAACTGGAGGTTTGGCACTTACCGGGCTTGGACTTTGTTTCCCTATCATTATGATTGTGACTGCATTTGCAAATCTAATTGGTGCAGGTGGTGCACCGCGTATTGCGATTCATATGGGGAAAGGACAACAGGAAGATGCAGAAAAAATTGTTGGAAGCGGAGTGGCTGCATTGATAGTCATTGCGGTGATTATTACCATTTCGTTGGAAATTCTGGGAACACCTATCCTTCGTTTGTTTGGTGCCAGTAATCAGACATTACCATATGCATTGGATTATATGCAAATCTACGTCGTAGGAACAATATTTGTGATGTTTTCCCTGGGACTGAATCCATACATAACGACGCAAGGATTTTCAAACGATGCGATGAAAACCGTAATTATCGGTGCAGTTTGCAATATCATTCTTGACCCTATTTTTATCTTTGCATTTGGAATGGGGGTAAAAGGGGCTGCGTTGGCAACGATTATTTCACAAGGTGTATCTGCTGTTTGGGTTGTGTGTTTTTTGAACGGAAAAAAAAGTTTGCTCAAAATACGCAGAAAATATCTGAAATTGGATGGGAAAGTATTGCTTCCAGTTCTTGCACTTGGGGTATCCCCATTTATTATGACAGCAACGGAAAGTGCAATTAATATTTGTTTTAATATGTCATTGTCAAAATATGGTGGAGATGTTGCAGTAGGAGCCATGACTATCCTTAGTAGTATTATGCAATTGCAGATGATGCCTGTACAAGGATTATCACAAGGCGCACAGCCGATTATGAGTTATAATTATGGGGCAGGTAAAATAGATAGAGTCAAGAAAGCAAATAGGCTATTAACCATTTGCTGCTTTACATACACAATGCTTTTCTGGGTAGCAGTACAATTATTCCCGGCTGTTTTCGTGAAAGTGTTTAATAATTCTCCAGAATTATTAGAAACCACTACATGGGCACTTCGTATTTATATGGCGACATCAGGGTTATTCGGTATTCAAATGGCAGTACAGCAGACCTTTGTTTCATTGGGGCAGGCAAAGCTGTCATTGTTTATTGCGTGCCTAAGAAAGATTATTTTGTTAATTCCGCTGATATTTATATTACCGAATTTCTTCGCAGACAAAGTGTTTGCAGTATTTTTAGCAGAACCGGTGTCCGATTTTATATCCGTGGCAGTAGCTGCCAGTTTATTTGCTTTAAATATAAATAAAATTTTGACAAGAAAGCAGTAATATGGTAATCTAAATAAATAAGAATGACTTTATAGATTGGAGATAACAACTATGGAAAGAATTAAAACATTAGAAACACGTAACTTATGTGAAAGCGCACAAAACGGTGGATGTGGAGAATGTCAAACATCTTGCCAATCAGCTTGCAAAACAAGTTGTGGTGTTGCAAATCAATCTTGTGAAAACACAGAAGAATAATTATTAAAAGGTGCCGCCGTTATAGGCGGTGCCTTTTTTTCGATGAGCAGATGCGGGCAGGAAAATTGTTGCTTTGCAACCCCGCAACGCGCAATAAAGTTCGCAAGCTAACTTTTAGGAGAAGGAGATATTTATGGTACATCAGTACAAACTAAATGGATTTAATATTGTTTTAGATACATGTTCGGGAGCAGTTCATGTTGTGGATGAGGTGGCTTATGATGTCATTGAAATGTATCCAGTAAAATCAGCCGAGAAAATAGTTTCAGAACTGTTAGAAAAATATAAAGATAGAGAAGACGTAACAGAGGAAGAATTGCGTTTCTGTATTGAAGATGTAGAAAGTCTTGTAAAAGCAAAGAAACTTTACACAGAAGATACATTTGAATCCATGGCAGGCACATTCAAAGAACGTTCAGGAAACGTAGTAAAAGCATTGTGTTTACATGTGGCACATACCTGTAATTTAAACTGTTCATATTGCTTTGCAAGTCAGGGGAAATATCACGGTGACCGTGCTCTCATGAGTTTTGAAGTAGGAAAACGTGCGTTGGATTTCTTGATTGAAAATTCTGGCAGTCGTAGAAATCTAGAAGTAGATTTCTTTGGCGGCGAGCCACTTATGAACTGGGAGGTTGTAAAAGACCTTGTGAAGTATGCGCGCAGTGTGGAAAAAGAATACAACAAGAACTTCCGCTTTACGTTGACTACCAATGGCATGTTAATTGACGATGATGTTATCGAATTTGCAAATAAGGAAATGAGTAACGTAGTTTTGAGCTTGGACGGACGCAAGGAAATTCATGATTTAACACGAGTGGACTACGCCGGTAATGGTAGTTATGACAAAATCGTTCCGAAGTTTAAAAAATTAGTAGAATCACGTGGTGGTCAGGGTTACTACATGAGAGGAACTTTTACTCATGCCAATCCGGATTTTACAAATGATGTCTTCCATATGGCAGACTTGGGATTTACAGAACTTAGTATGGAACCGGTTGTATCCGCACCAGATGACCCGATGGCACTGACACCGGAAGATTTAGAAGTGGTGAAAGAGCAGTATGAAATTCTTGCGAAAGAAATGATAAAACGCGGAAAAGAAGGACGTGGCTTTACCTTCTATCACTACATGATTGACTTGACAGCAGGACCATGTATCTACAAGCGAATTTCTGGTTGTGGTTCTGGAACAGAATACATGGCAGTAACACCATGGGGAGACTTGTACCCATGCCATCAATTTGTAGGTGAGGAGAGCTACAAACTTGGAGATATTTGGAACGGTGTTACAAATAACGATTTGCGTGAAGAATTTCGTAGCTGTAATGCATATGCAAGACCAGAATGCAAAGATTGCTGGGCAAAATTATATTGTTCAGGTGGTTGCGCTGCAAATGCATACCATGCATCAGGAAGCATCCGTGGTATTTATGAACCAGGATGTGAATTGTTTAGAAAACGTATTGAATGTGCAATTATGATTAAAGTTGCAGAGGATGCTGCAAAAGGAGAATAAGCCATGAACACACCGATTGCAGATTTTGTAAGAGGTTATGAAAAACAGAATATGACGCGATTGCATATGCCAGGACATAAGGGAAAAGCATTTCTTGGATGCGAAGCATTGGATATCACTGAAGTTAGCGGTGCAGATACTCTTTATGAAGCAGAAGGGATTATTGCGGAAAGTGAAGCAAACGCAACCAGACTTTTTGGAACAGGGAGGACTATATACTCGACTGAAGGTTCCAGTCAGTGTATTCGCGCAATGTTGTATTTGTGTATGGAGAAATTTTATGCATCATTGCAATACACGTCACAGCAGTGCACGTCCCATGATTGCGTTATGGTGAAACCAACCGTTCTTGCAACTAGAAATGTACACAAGGCATTTGTGTATGCAGCGGCATTATTAGACTTAGAAGTAGAGTGGATATTACCGGAAGGCGATATGCACTCTCTTTGTAGTTGTAATGTAACAGCAAGCGAAATAGAAAAAAAATTGCAGGAAATGGAGAAACCACCGATAGCAGTTTATGTAACAAGCCCGGATTATCTAGGAGGAGAATTAAATATCAAGGGAATTGCAGATGTGTGTCATAAATTTGGCACTATATTAGCAGTAGACAACGCACATGGAGCATATATGCATTTTTTGAATCCTAGTAGACATCCAATTGATATGGGAGCAGATATCTGTTGTGATTCGGCGCACAAGACCTTGCCTGTACTTACCGGTGGGGCGTATCTGCAAATCGGTAAAAATGCACCAGAAAGTTTTGCTAGAAATGCAAAGCAGGCGATGGCACTATTTGGTTCAACAAGTCCATCGTATTTGATACTGGCTTCAATGGATTTATGTAATCAGTATTTAGAAAATGGGTATAGAGAAAGATTAGTTGATGCAGTTGATAAATTGCAGGAGGTTCGCAAGACACTAATGGAAAAGAGATGGCGTGTTTTAGAAGCGGATCCATTAAAGCTGACCATTTGTGTTCCAAAAGGATTGACAGGAATTGAACTTGCAGACAAATTAAGATTACATGATGTCGAGTGTGAGTATGCAGATAAGAATTATGTAGTTTGTATGGCAACGCCAGAAAATACAGAAGAAGATCTTCAAAAGTTGTGTAATGCTTTGGGAGAAAATAAATTAGACTATGAAATGGAAATAACATTTCAGAAATTGAATTGTAAAAAGAAGATGTCTATACGTGAGTCAATATTTGCAGAGCATGAAGTGATTTCAACTTCAGAGTCACTTGGACGCATTTGTGGAAGCCCAACTGTTTCGTGTCCGCCTGCAATTCCAGTTGTGATTTCAGGAGAAGTGATTGATGAAGAAGCAGTTGCTATATTGGAATATTATGGCATTCAAACAATAGATGTTGTGAAAGAATAGGAAGAAGAACATGATACGAGTAGAACAGTTGTCTTATGAATTCCCAGACAAAGAATTATATCAAAATGTTTCCTTTACCTTAGAAGATGGACAGCATTGTGTATTTATCGGTAGCAATGGTACAGGCAAAACCACGCTTGTCGATATGCTTATGTATCCGGAGCATTATCTTTATGATGGAAAAATTATACGAGACGAGTCTTGCAGAATTGGGTATGTTAGTCAGTTTTCAAGGGATGCAAAGAATCAAGAAATCACAGTGTTTGAGTTTCTAAGCGAAGTATTTGTTAAGAATCAAACAGAAACGGCAAGAGTATGCGAAGAAATGGCAACGAGTGAAAACTTGGATGCGGTATTTGAAATTTATCAGGGATTGTTAGATGAGTTTCAGGCAATGGATGGTGACAATTACGAAAGTAATATTCGCAAGCATTTGAAGACTGCAGGAATGAGTAAACGAGAAAATACATTGCTTTCGCAATTGAGCGGAGGAGAATACAAACTACTGCAGGTTATGAAGGAAATGCTTTTGCAACCTAATTTGCTCATTATGGATGAACCAGATGTGTTCTTAGATTTTGAAAATCTAAACGGCTTATGTGCACTTATTAATTCGCACAAGGGAACACTTTTAGTCATCACACACAACCGATATTTACTAAATCATTGTTTTGACAAAGTGTTGCATTTGGAGAATACGGATATTCAAGAGTTTGATGGAAGTTATATTGAGTACAATTATGCGTTATTGCAAAAGAAGATTGAACTGCAAGAACTGGCAAAGAAGGATCAAGATGAGATTGCGCGGAATGAAGAGATTGTGAATCGCATGCGAACTGCAGCTACAAATGCAAGCATTGCGGCACTTGGTAGGACGCTACATGCAAGAGAAACGCATCTGGCAAGATTACGTGCAAGACAAATTAAAGAGCCGTTTGTAGACATTCATCAACCAGAAATTTCACTTCCTGTAGTAGAAACAGACTCTGGGAAAGTGGTTCTTAGTGTATGGGGATATGAAGTGGCATTTGATGAACTGCTATTGTCTGATGTTTGCTTTGAACTTCACGGCAATGAAAAAGTGGCTATTGTAGGTGCGAACGGAACAGGAAAGACCACATTGCTTCGTGATATTTATAAAAATAATCATCCGTCTATTACCATTGGAGAAGGGGTGAAGGTTGGCTTTTTATCCCAAGTGTATGGGGAAACCTCTGATAAAGAAAGCCAACTTTCAGGTGGAGAACAGAATTTATTGCAGATAGATAAGATTTGTAAAAGTGATGCCGATTTGCTTTTGTTGGATGAGCCTACAAGTCATTTGGACACATACTCACAAGTAGCATTAGAAAAGGCGATTGCGGAGTATCAGGGTGCAGTACTTATGGTGTCACATGATTTCTACAACATCGTAAACTGCGCAGATTATATTTTATATGTAGATGATAAATCTATCCGTAGAATGCGAATTCGTTCATTTAGAAAGATGATTTATGAGAATCATTTTGACAAAGAGTATTTAGAATTGGAGCAGAAAAAGAAAGAGTTGGAGATGAGAATCGAAGCTTCGCTTCAAGCTTCAGATGTAAAAATGGCGAAGAGTCTCTGTGAACAATTGGGAGAGATTGTTGAAAAGATGAAGATTGCATAATTAGGAAAATAGGAGTAGAATAAAGAGATAGGATATGGAGATTCGGAAATGAGGAGGTTTGTTATGTGTAGAGGAAAGAAGAGTTTGGCGTTATTGCTTTCTATCGTGTTGTGCCTGGGTGTTGTTCCTATAAACACAACTTCTGTGAACGTATATGCAGCAGAGGAACAAGTGTCATCTTATGCTGCACAATTAACTACGCTACAAAAAGAAATTTACAATAACTTAGTTGAACACTATCTGAATGATGATGGAACATATACGGGAGTAAATGATTCTTTGAAAATTTCTATCCCGAATTTGACAGAGTGGCAGTCTACGGGTGAAATGCAACAAGAAGTAAATAAACTTTTTATTGACGTAGAGCATGCATATTATGCTTTTGTACACGATTATCCACAAATTTTTTGGACCAACAGTGTACAGATGAGCTATCAATCTGTTAGTCGAACATATTCAGATGGTACTGTGACATATCAAATATCACAGATTGAAGTCATATTAGTAGATAATATTACTCTTAATAAAGAAGAAATTGATAACTATTTTTGGGGTATTCAGTCTGCGGCGGAAGAAATTATAAATAATCTGCCAAATAATCCATGTTTGTTTGATTACTACAAGGAAATTCATGATTGGATAGCAAACAAAGCGAAATATAGTCAAGCAGCTGTGCAAACTCCTTCTCAATATGCCAAGGCGTATACAAGTTATCCGCTTTTCGGAAAACAACAGGATGGGAGCGTTGTATGTGAAGGTTATGGAGAAGCATATAAGATTCTTTGCGATTATATTAAGCGACAATGTGAAGTCGATTTATCCTGTATGCTTATTGTTGGTAAGGGAGTATCTTCGAGTGGTAATGAAGCGCATTTATGGAATGTGGTAAAGATGCCTGATGACGAATGGTATGGCGTAGATGTTACGTGGGACGATGTGGATGGAACATGGAATAGTCCGGCAGATATTTTATACACATATTTTCTATGTGGAAAAAACTCATTAGGTTTTACTGAATTCACTTTTGAACAAGATCATTTAGAAGAAAACGAAGTTCTAGATAACGTTACGTTTGATTATCCGGTAGTTGAAGATTACGGATATAATGGTTTCTTGGATGATGCTGTTACATGGAATTATGATAATGGGACTTTGACCATAGCAGGAACTGGTACTATATCTGAGTATGTAAGAGCAGACCGTGTACCATGGAGAGATTATCAGGAAGAAATCAAGTCGGTTGTGATTGGTGAGAATGTTGCAGGTCTTTCAGAAGGACTTTTTTCAGACAGTAATGCAATTGAAGAAATGATAATTCCATATGTTGGCCTTTCAAAAGATGCCACAGGAGAACGAGCAGTTTTAGGTGCCATCTTTGGAACGGATTCGAATGGGATACTGCAGTACCATACGTTGGAGGAAGGGCAACTATTTGGAAAGAAATATGATGTTCCTGCTAGTTTGAAAAGAATTACTGTTACGAATGATGATGATTTGTGGGTAGGTGCATTTTCAAATTGCTCCAATTTACAGTCTGTTATTTTAAATCAAGGGATAAAGCGTGTAGGGTATTACAGCTTGTATAATTGCTCATCGTTAATGGATATTGTAATTCCAGATAGCGTTACCATCATTGAAGAAGCTGCACTGTATGGCTGTGATAATTTAAAAAGTATTACGCTTCCGTTTATAGGCGGTAATGAAAATAGCAATGAAACGGAAGATGCCGTGCTTGGATATATATTTGGATATCATGAGAATGGTATATTTCAATTTCATGTTTTTAATGGTACTAGTGGGTCTGGAACCACATGGAATATTCCGAGTCGTTTGCAAAGTATAATAATCACACAGGATACAACGATTTCATTTGGTGCTTTTTCCAATTGCATCAATATCAAAGAAATAACATTGAAAGCAAATGTTGAAACAATTGATAAGTTAGCATTTTACCAATGCACTGGTTTGCAAAGTGTCACATTTATGGGAGGGGCACCAGAGATTGAGTCAAATGCATTTTCTGGTTGTGGTATACTTACAGCCAATATTTTGGGTAGTCAAGTATGGCCAGATTCTGTAAAACAAAATTACGGTGCAGAAAAAATCAATTGGAATATTAAAAATTCTACTGATTTAGTTGCGAAAATTAGCAGTGCTAAAATTAGTCTAGGTGATAAAATTGCTGTTAAATTTATGGTTACTTTAGATGAGAGTGTTTCAGATGATGATTACATGAAGGTCACGACAAACGGAGTAACAAAAACGATTCAAGTAAAAGATACAAGCATTGTAAAAAGTGATTTAACAGGCGAAGAGAAACATGTTTTTGTGTGTGAAGTAAATGCAAGGGAAATGACAAGAACGATTCAGGCGCAGATGGTTGTTGGAGATGTTGAAGGAAGTGTAGTAACTTATTCTGTGAAAAAATATGCAGATACAATACTTGGACTTGCAAGTGGAACATATGAGGCAGAAAAGACGATGATACGAGCAATGCTCAATTACGGTGGATATGCGCAAACGTTTTTTGAGGATGCGTCTGTCTTGGCAAATGCAAATTTATATGAAGACTCAAGTGATCCTGTCTTAACTTTGGAAAAGCCTGATTTAGAAGCGTATCAACCAAGCGGTTTTAACACTGTAAAATTAGAAGCAACATTAATATTGGAGTCTGAGACGGAGCTTCGTTTCTATTTTCAACCAGAGAGTGGAACAACGTTGGAAGACTATTCAATTGAGGTCACAGGAACTGATAAACAGTATAAAACTGGAGTTAAAGTAAACAAGTGTTATATTTCGATTCCAGGCATTTGTGCCGATGAATTGCAAGATATGTATACAGTAACAATTCGAGAAAAAGATACAAATAATATTTACGCCACTATTACATACGGCGCACTTAGTTATGTAAGAACAGTTTTGAATGATAATACGGCAGAAATAGAATGGCAAAATCTAGTGAAAGCATTATATTTGTATAATCAAGCAGCGCTTGATTATAGCAAGTAAGGAAGGGGAGGTCTGAAGATAAATGATTACTCAATATGAAAAACCAACAATCGAATTTATTGCAGACGAGCTGGAAGATGTGATTACTGGAAGTATCGATTTACCAGAAGTTCCTATCACATTGGGATTCTAGTTGGAAGTGAAATAACAATGAATAAAAAATATATTTTCGTGTTGATTTTAATATGCTTGTTGGTTGGAATTTTTTTTCTAACCAAGCCAATTTCAACATTGCAAGATGATAGAAAAGATGATAAGATGACAGAAGAAGTTTCTGATGATAATAAATCTGATGAAACGGATAAAACAGATGGAACAAAGGATGAGGGAGAAATTGAAATACCATTGGAAAGTGGTGTAGAAGATGACCAATCACAAATGGACTTGTCAGAGAATGATGGGGACAATCATGATGGTGATGTAGAACTTCCGGCAGTTCCAATTCAATAATTGAAATCAAAGTAAATAAGAACATAGTAGGTGTCGAACAAGATCAATTTTGGTTCGGTGAAAAGGGAAGCAGGTGTAAGTCCTGCACGAACTCGTCGCTGTAACGTAGGAGTTTTATTTCAAAATGTCACTGGTAATACTGGTATACTGGGAAGACGAAATAAAGCGTTGATTACGAAGTCAGAAGACCTGCCTGTTATGGTACTGGAAGACCACGAGTAATTGGTTAGTACATGAGAAAGAAACTCGATTTTCTTTTGGTGTTACGGCCTTTTGCTAGTGTTATAGCAAAAGGTCTTTTTATTTACTTTTGATAAATAAATACCAAAAGGAAAAGGAGAAAAACAAAATGAACAAGAAAAAAGTAATACTGGGTTCAGGGATATTGGTTGTCCTTATTGTTGCAATGACACTTATTTGGACGAACTTCCGTGAAAAACCAGTAGAAGGAAGCAAGGCAATTACTATTGAAGTGGTGGATTCGAAAGGAGAGTCAGAGGTTTACGAGCTGAAGACTGATGCAGAGTTCCTAGAACAAGCGATGGATGAGGCGAAAGAAGATGGATTCACCTATGAGGCTGAAAACGGTCCATATGGTTTATCTGTTACAAGTGTGAACGGAGAACGTGCAGTTTATGATAGTGATGGTGCATATTGGAGTTTCAATGTAAATGGTGAGTACTGTAATTATGGAATTTCACAGCAACCGGTAGAGGATGGAGATGCATTTGAAATTGTTTACACAAAGGCAGAATAATTCAAGATTGACAATTAAAGATATTACCATCATGGCACTTATGGTTGCGATTATTGAGGTATGTAAGTTTGCATTGGCACATATTCCAAATGTAGAGTTGACCAGTTTTTGGATTATTATGTTCACCCTGTATTTTGGGACACGAATTTTTTATATAATCCCTGTATTTATCCTGATTGAAGGAGCAGTGTATGGCATTCATTTGTGGTGGATCATGTATCTGTATGCATGGCCATTATTAGCGATTGTTACATTGTTGCTACGGAAAATGAAAGGTGCATGGGAGTGGAGCATGGTTTCCGGTATATTTGGCCTCATGTTTGGATTGTTATGTGCGATTCCATATATTTTTACCAGTGGAATATATGGGGCATTTGCATATTGGGTGGCAGGGATACCATTTGATCTCATTCATGGGATTGCTAATTTTGTGATTATGTTGGTGCTTTACAAGCCACTTAACACAGTGATGGGAAAAATGTCCAGGGATGGAATTTACAGCGAGATGTAATCCATATTTAGAGAGCATGAAAAGGGGTGTAGTTGTGAACAACCACACCCCGTATAAAAACATAAAATTTAGCATAAATACAAAAGGAAAGGGTTGTCCGGAATGATGTGCTTCCCGTCAAGAGGACAATAAAATAAAAAAATATTTTTCGGCTGGTAACCGTATGGTTATCGGCCGTTTTTACATTCCTAAATACATAGTTGTATGTTTTCTGTCAAGGGATTTCTTCCTTACAGGCATGCT
>JAXJXL010000081.1:0-1772 GCA_036307525.1 Faecalimonas sp. | reverse complement strand
TGAAACAATTTTCGGACGCAAGCTTAGACTAAGCCGTGAGATTATTGTTTCCACAGAGGAAAACACCTTTGAAATCTGTGATACCATAGAGAATACAGGTGATAAGGTAGAACCAATGGAGATTCTGTATCATATCAATATGGGATATCCGATTCTTGACGAGGATAGTATTGTTAAAGTTCCGGCAGCAGAGGTGGTTGCAAGAGATGACCATGCAGCTAATGATATTGAGAACTGGATGAACATGCAGAAGCCAACAGCAGGATACCAGGAGCGCTGTTATTATCATAAATTTGCAGATAAGGAAGGTAAAGCAAGTATCTATCAGCCAAAACTCAATGTGGGACTTTCGATGGAATTCGATGCTTCTGAGCTGGATGCATTTGTGGAATGGAAGATGATGGGAGTTCGCGATTATGTACTTGGTTTGGAATGCGGAAACTGTTACCCTGACGGACGCGATGTAATGAGAAAGACAGGAATGTTGAAGTTCCTGCAACCAGGTGAGAAGAAAATATATAAAGTGAAGATTCGTATGATGGAATAAAATTTAGGCGGGAAATTTTCCCGCCTTATTTCTTTTAGAAAAAGTTTATAAAAATTTCTTATTGGTTTGGTGTAATACAGTTGTTCACATGATATAATGATGTTAATTATGGGACAAGGATGTGCATTATGAAATTAAAGACGCGACTGATTATAAGCTTTGTCACGGTCATGATTTTACCGGTCATTCTTTCGCTTGCGGTAATTGCAGGGTTTGCGACTCTTCAGCTTCGCATGATTGAAAAGAACTACGGCATTAATGATGCTGATTATAAGGTGTTTACCAATCCAATTAACACGTTGAATGAAGTGACGGAACAGACCTTTCATCAGCTTTCTATAACGACCAATCGTGATACAGAGCAAATGGAAGATATGTTGTATCTGGAGGATATCGATAAAGAATTAAATACGATAAATTCCTACCTGGTGGTGAGAAAAAATGACCAGATTGCATTTTCTGGAGAGAACCTGACAGAGCAAGTGTGGGGAAAACTACCGGAATATGGGGCTGAAAGCTCTTCTTCAGAGAATGGTACGTATTTTGGCGGAGACCTTCAGATTTTAGTAAAGCAGGTGGATTTTCAATATAAGGACGGAGCCAAAGGAAGTGCGTTTATTGTAACAGATGTCAATGATGCAATTCCAGAAGTTAGACACTTTATGGCAGATATGGTATTTATGGTTGTGATTATACTTGCGTTAACAGCGGGTCTGCTTATCATATGGATTTATCGAGGCGTAGCAGTTCCTCTAGGACGAATGAAAATTGCCACACAGAACATTAAGGAGGGCAATCTAGATTTTGAGTTGGAGGTTGAAACAGATGATGAGATAGGACAGCTCTGTCGTGATTTTGAAGAAATGCGAATCCGTCTGAAAGAGAGCACATCTGAAAAGGTGGAATACGACAAACGAAGCAAGGAGTTAATCAGTAACATATCTCATGACCTTAAAACCCCGATTACGGCCATTAAAGGCTATGTAGAGGGGATTATGGATGGCGTTGCAGATACGCCAGAGAAAATGGAGCGATACATTCGTACTATTTATAACAAAGCCAATGATATGGATATGTTAATTAATGAGCTTACTTTGTATTCCAAGATTGATTCCAATCGTATCCCATATAACTTTAATACCATTTTAGTCAGTGATTATTTTGATGACTGTGCAATGGATTTAAAGATGGATTTGGAAGCGCGGCATATTCAATTTGATTATTT
>JAXJXL010000080.1:0-8371 GCA_036307525.1 Faecalimonas sp. | reverse complement strand
GATTGTACACATGATACCAGATTTGATTGGTGCTAATTTGTTTAATGCATCAGCCATTGGTGCTAAACAGTTTGTTGTACAAGAAGCAGCTGAGATAACTGTATCTTCTGCTTTTAATGTTTCGTGGTTTACATTGTAAACGATTGTTGGAAGGTCATTTCCAGCTGGAGCTGAGATAACAACTTTCTTAGCACCTGCTTTGATGTGAGCTTCTGCTTTTGCTTTTGATGTGTAGAAACCTGTACATTCTAATACTACGTCAACACCGATTTCTCCCCAAGGAAGTTCTTCAGCGTTAGCTTTTGCATAGATTTTAATTTCTTTTCCATCTACAATGATTGAATCTTCTGTAGCAGATACTGTATCACATAAAGCATATCTGCCTTGTGATGAATCGTATTTTAACAAGTGTGCTAACATTTCTGGAGATGTCAAGTCGTTGATTGCAACTACTTCATATCCTTCTGCTCCAAACATTTGTCTGAATGCAAGACGTCCAATACGTCCGAAACCATTAATCGCTACTTTTACTGCCATGATTAATTTCCTCCTAAATTTAAAAAATAAATTATCTATGGTGAATATCCTTTAACTTTGTTAAAGAATAATCAACTCCATATAAGATTGTACTAAACTTGATACAAAATTTCAAGTGCTTTTTCATTTTTATGAAAGTGCACAAAAATATGGCTTTCTTTGTCTAAATTCTGTATAATATTTAAACCCACAAGCCTCTAAATAGGCCTTCACTTTATGAAAATCATACGCAACATGTTCCGGCTTATGTCCATCCGAACCGATTGTAATCATTTCACCGCCTAGTTCCTTATATCTTTTCAAAACATCCTGGTGCGGATGTGCAAACGGCAAGCCGTATTTCCAACCTGCAGTATTTAATTCTAGGGCTTTTCCATTATGGATAATATGCCTTAAAATCTCATCTAAATATTCTGCATATCGTGCATACGAATATTCTTTGTCTTGATATTTCCCGTAACGTACTACGTAGTCAATATGTCCAAGCGAATCGTAATCTGAAATATTACGCAAACTTTCCAACATTAGTTCAAATGCTCTGCGGTACCCTTCCTCGTCCGTCTTGTTTAGAAAGCATTTCCCATAATACGGGTCTTCCCCGTCCACTACATGAAGTGAACCGATAATAAAATCGAAAGGATATTTGTTTGCCAATTCTTTTGCATATCCACCGAACTCAGGTTGTAGTCCAAATTCCATACCGATCAGGACTTCGATCTTATCCCTGTATTTTTCCTGTAGCATCTGCAAAGTAGGAACATATCTTTCAAAATTAATCTCAAATCCCGGCTCTGTGAAATTGATATCATGGTGATCCGTAATACAGATTGTTTTCAATCCTCTTCGGATAGATTCCTGAATCATTTCTTCCGGGGAACTTTGGGAATCCTTCGAAAAATTTGTATGCATATGAAAATCTGCTTTCATCCTATTTATCTCCTATAATTGTTCCACCGCCAAGCACATAATCACCGTCGTAAAATACAACTGCCTGTCCCGGTGTAATTGCTCTCTGCTGTTCTTCAAAGGTACAAAGGACCTCATCTTCACCTGTTTTTTCAATCGTACACCATGCGCCTTTATGATTATATCGAATCTTGGCAAACACTCGCATTGGCTCTGTTAAATCTGGAATAGACATAAAATTAAGCTTATTTGCTCTGACATAATTTGACATGGAATCTTCGTTTGTGCCAATTACCACTTCATTGGTTTCCGGTCTTATTTCAATGACGAAGGCCGGATAACCTAAGGCAAGGCCAAGCCCCTTTCTCTGACCCACTGTGTAATGGGTAATCCCCTTATGTCTTCCAAGTATCTTCCCGTCTAATGTTACAAAATTTCCGGTCGGAAGCTCGGTATCTAGTGTTTTTTCAATAAATCCGGCATAATCACCATCTGGCACAAAGCAGATGTCCTGACTGTCCGGCTTATTCGCTACTCTCAAGTTGATTTTTTCTGCCATTTCGCGTACTTCGTCTTTGGAGTATTCCCCAACTGGCATAAGTGTCCTTGCAAGCTGTTCCTGTGTCAGATTGTAAAGTGCATAGGTCTGGTCTTTTGCAAGTGTAGCAGAACGTTTCAATGAGTATCGGCCGTTTGGTAATTGCTCGATTCTCGCATAGTGACCGGTTGCAATATAATCTGCTCCGATATCCATACTTCTTTTAAGCAATGACTCCCATTTCACATAACGATTGCATGCGATACAAGGATTTGGTGTTCTTCCATGCAAATATTCATCAATAAAATAATCGATGACATTCTCCTTGAACTCTTTCTTAAAGTTCATGACATAATATGGAATATCCAATGCTGCCGCCACACGTCTGGCATCGTCCACCGCAGACAAACCACAGCAACCGCCATTTTCTTCTTCCACAGCGCGTTCCTCATCCTGCCAGATCTGCATGGTGACTCCAATCACATCATAGCCTTGCTCTTTCAAAAGGTAGGCTGCAACAGAGGAATCGACTCCTCCTGACATACCGACAACTACTTTTTTAGTATTCTTCACTTTCTTCTTCCTCATCTTCATGGATGTCAGATTTCGGTTTTTCCAAGCCTTCAATCTGAAGTCCATTCTTTTCTGCATAATCCCAAAGTGCAGCATGGATTGCTTCCTCTGCCAAAAGTGAGCAGTGTACCTTTACCGGTGGAAGTCCGTCTAATGCTTCCATAACTGCCTTATTTGTCACTTTTAATGCTTCATAAATGGTTTTACCTTTCACCAATTCCGTTGCCATACTGCTGGTTGCAACAGCTGCCCCACATCCAAAGGTCTTAAATTTTACGTCTTGAATGATTTGATTTTCGTCGATATCAAGATAAATTCTCATGATATCTCCACATTTTGCATTTCCTACTGTACCTACACCACTTGCATTTTCAATTTCTCCAACGTTTCTAGGATTTTGAAAATGGTCCATTACTTTTTCTGTATACATAATTATTTCTCCTTCCTTACAAAATCTTCATATAACGGCGACATATTTCTTAAGTTCTGTACTATCTCTTTGAGACTATCTACTACGTAATCAATGTCTTCCCTCGTGGTTTCCTCACTCAGTGTCAAACGAAGGGAACCATGCGCGATTTCATGTGGTAATCCAATTGCCAAAAGCACGTGTGATGGGTCTAATGAACCGGATGTACATGCGGAACCACTGGATGCACAGATTCCTTTCATATCTAACATAATCAGCAAGGATTCTCCCTCAATGAAACGGAAACTAAAGTTCGCGTTATTTGGAAGACGTTTTTGTGAATGTCCATTCAATCTGGTATATGGAATTTCTTCCAGCACACGACTTATAAGATAGTCTCGAAGCTCTGCTTCCTTCGCAGTTCGTTCTTTCATGGTTTGGATTGCTCTTGCGGTTGCTGCACCCATACCTACAATGCCCGGCACATTCTCTGTACCAGCACGACGTTTTCTCTCCTGTCCGCCGCCATGCACAAAGGAACGGATTTTCACACCCTTACGAATATACAGGAAACCAATTCCTTTTGGCCCATTTAACTTATGACCGCTTGCGCTTAACATATCAATATGGTACTCGTCTACATTGATTGGAACCTGTCCAAATGCCTGAACAGCATCTGTATGAAATAAAATCCCATGTTCCTTTGCAATTTCACCAATTTCTTTAATCGGCTCAATTGTACCAATCTCATTGTTAGCAAACATGATGGAAATCAAAATTGTGGTCGGTCGGATTGCCGCTCTTAAGTCCTCTAATCGCACCAAGCCATTCTCATCCACATCCAGATATGTTACTTCAAATCCTTCTTTCTCCAAATACTCACAGGTATGAAGAATGGCATGATGTTCAATCTTTGTTGTAATAATATGATTTCCTTTGTTCTCATAGGCTTCTGCTGTTGCCTTTAATGCCCAGTTGTCTGATTCGGAGCCGCCGGCCGTAAAATAAATTTCATTGGCTTTTG
Organism: Faecalimonas sp.; assembly: GCA_036307525.1. Classification (GTDB taxonomy): domain Bacteria; phylum Bacillota; class Clostridia; order Lachnospirales; family Lachnospiraceae; genus Faecalimonas. Next base: position 4,384 of record JAXJXL010000080.1, on the reverse strand, counting down.
CCCCCAGGGCTTCTGCGATAATATCTCGCTGTTTTGTAATGGTTTCTTTGTTTTGGGCAGCAAAACTATACACACTGGATGGGTTGCCGTAATACTCTGTAAAGTATGGAAGCATTGCTTCCACAACCTCCGGTGCTGTCTTTGTTGTTGCCGCATTATCTAAATATATTAATTTGCTCATGCTAGTCTCCCCCTTACTTGTTACATTTCATCTGTCCCGTCGGAGTTATATTTTGTACAGACTTGCTCTCTTCTACAAGCTGTTTTAAACTTATTTCATTCACGGTCTGATTGATACTTTCATTGATTCTCTGCCATACGTACTTGGTAACGCATCCGCCCGACGCCTCGCAAGATTCCTCTTGACTAAACGCGGCACACTCGACCGGCTGTAAGCTTCCTTCTAATGCGCGCAGCACATCACCTACAGACATCTCACTCATATCCCTTGCAAGAACATAGCCGCCGCCTGCACCTCGGATACTTTTAATCAGTCCCGCTTTCTTTAACATGGACATTAACTGTTCCAAATATCCTTCTGAAATCGCCTGTCTTGTAGCAATGCTACTGATAGAAACCGGCTCAATCTCGCTGTACTGTGCCAAATCAATCAATGCTCTCAAACCATATCGCCCTTTTGTTGATATTTTCAAGGTTTCACCTTCTTTTCTTTTTAATCCCTAGTACTTTACTAGGATTTAACCTTTTGTAGAATAGCACTCCTTTTTTGTTCTGTCAAGGCTAAAAAAAGAATATCTTTAAATGATACAATCTGAAGGTGAATCTATGTCCAAAAACGCAATCATTAGAGGTACTTTTATTTTAACTGTCACAGGTTTTTTGACCCGCTTAATCGGGTTCTTCTTTCGTATTTTCTTAAGTCATACATTTGGCGAAGAACAAATGGGACTTTACCAGTTAATCTTTCCTATTTATGCACTCTGCTTTTCTCTATCCTCCGCTGGAATCGAAACAGCACTGGCCAGATGCGTTGCGCAGAAGGTTGCATATGGTAAAAATAAGGAAGCAAACACCTTGCTATACCACGCCCTCATTATTTCCGTAAGTATTACTTTGTTTTTGGGATTGTGCGTCAAAAGCTTTTCATCGCCCATATCCATCTATATACTTGGCGACCTCCGGTGTGAACCACTCCTTCATACGCTGTCATTTTCCCTGCCTTTTGCTGCTATACATGCTTGCATTTGTGGCTACTACTTAGGATTAAAGCAGACAAAAATTCCTGCCTTATCACAATTCATAGAACAGATTGCCCGTGTCGGGAGCATCTATCTTGTTTACAGAATTTTTGCAGGTAGTGGGCAAACTCCAAACATATGGATTGCGGTTCTGGGACTGGTCTTTGGCGAATGCATATCAGCATGCTTTTGCTTACGTTATTTTTTCATCAGACCCCATCAGTCCTTTTCCTTGCCTCACATCTGGAAACACAAAGGTTTAGGAAAAGAGTTATGCTCCCTTGCAATTCCACTCACCTCAAATCGTGTGTTGATGAATCTGTTGCAAAGTGTAGAAACTATTTCAATCCCCATATGTCTGCAAACCTTTGGTTACTCCAATTCAGAGGCACTTAGTACCTACGGTGTGCTGACCGGCATGGCACTGCCTTGCATTATGTTTCCTACCGCTTTGACCAATTCCATTTCCACTATGCTACTCCCGACAGTTGCAGAGATTCAGACAGAAAATAGAGTAAATCGTTTGACACAATTAATTCAAAGAGTGATTCTATTTGGTTTTGGTCTGGGCAGCCTATGTGGTTTCTTATTTTTAATTTTAGGAAATTGGGTTGGTTCCATTTTGTTTGACAGCGCGCTTGCGGGCGACTTTATCCAAACCCTTGCATGGATTTGCCCGTTTTTATATATGAACAATACCTTAATTAGTATTTTAAATGGATTAGGGAAGGCAAACTGTTCTTTCATATTCAATATATGTGGTTTATCCATTCGAATTTGTGGTGTATGGTTCTTCATTGCACGTTGGGGAATGCATGGTTATTTAAACGGCCTTCTAATCAGTCAACTTCTGACAAGTCTACTATGCATATGGGAATTAATACGTTATGTAAAAAAGAGATGTTAAAAAATGTAATGTATGTGGTATAATGTTTACATTATACCAGCGCCGGAACGGAGTGGAGTGCGCATCCGCGTGGAGCATATCATGTGCAGAGCACATGGTATAATACATTTTGATGGATTAATTTAGGGAGGTTTTACACATGGGTGAATTCAAACGTTTGACTCGAGAGTTAAGTTATCAAGGTAAGATTTTGAAAGTATATACAGACCATGTAGAGGTCAATGGGCGTGAATCTAATTGGGATTACGTCCATCATAACGGCGGTGCGGCAGTCGTTCCCGTCACAAAAGATGGCAAAATATTAATGGTCAGACAATATCGAAATGCTTTAGACAGGTATACCCTAGAAATTCCTGCCGGTGCGAAAGACTCTAGTAATGAAACTGGTGCCGCATGCGTCGCACGGGAACTAGAGGAAGAAACCGGATATCGCTCCGAACACATCGAATGGCTAGTCGACATAAATAGTTGGCCGGCATTTACAAACGAAAAAGTGGAAATTTATGTAGCCAAAGATTTAATTCCTTCTAAGCAAAAGTTCGACGAGGAAGAGTCCATCGAATTGGAGGAACACACACTTGATAAACTGAAGGAAATGATTTTCAAAGGAGAAATATCAGATTCTAAAACTGTTGCAGGTATTCTTGCTTACGCTGTAAAATACGAATAATATGGATTGCCGGGCATATAATGTACTATCCAAAATGGAGGTAGGAGTATGCTTAGGTGGAAATACAAAAACCAAAACCAACTTCTAATGATTATTTTAGTAGTTGGTTTTTTTATTGGAGTTATATATGAGAATATCGTTTCTAAGAGTCAAGGGATTAGTGCAGAACTCTTTTTAAAAAGCAATTTACAACGCTATCTGCAAATTGATGTAATTGCCGAAAAATATTTCTGGTATGTAGTCAAAGACAGAATCTTTTTACTTTCATTAATTTGCCTACTTAGCTGCATAAAATGGAAGAAACTATTTGTAAGTCTATGTCTGATACTAATTGGATTTTTTACAGGAACTTTTTGCGTAGCTTCCGTTCTCCATTTAGGCATCAAGGGAATACTATTATGTATCGCAGGACTCTTTCCGCAAATGCTGTTTTACGGGTTTATCTATGGTATGCTTTTTACCTACTGGTTTCATTATCCAGCAAGACAGTGGAATCGAACAAAGACGCTTTTTGTATTCTTAATGTTAGTTGTCGGGCTAATACTGGAAATTTATGTAAACCCGCTAGTTGTAAAATATGTAATTGGAGTTTTGTAAAAAAAAGAACCCTTACGCCAAACGTAAGGGTTCAAGTTCTTATTTTGCGTAGTCTGTAACGCGTGATTCACGAATTACATTTACTTTGACCTGACCTGGATATTCCAATTCAAATTCAATCTGTTTGGAAATATTTCTAGCCATTAGTACCATGTCTGCATCAGACACTTGTTCTGGAACTACCATGATACGAATCTCTCTACCTGCTTGAATAGCAAAAGATTTATCGACACCCTTATAGGAGTTGGCGATTTCTTCTAATTGTTTTAATCTGTTTGTGTATGTTTCTAATGTTTCTCGTCTTGCACCTGGTCTAGCCGCAGAAATTGTATCTGCCGCTTGTACAATACAAGCAATTAATGATGTTGGTTCTACATCCCCGTGATGAGATTCCACTGCATTAATAACAACTGCTGACTCTTTGTACTTCTTACATAGGTCAACACCAATTTGAATATGTGAACCTTCTACATCATGGTCAATAGATTTACCAATATCATGTAAAAGACCTGCTCTCTTTGCCAATCTCACATCAAGTCCAATTTCACTTGCCAGGAGACCTGCTAATTGAGCTACTTCAATAGAATGCTTCAATGCATTTTGTCCATAACTTGTTCTGAATTTCATTCTTCCTAACAGACGAATTAATTCAGGATGAATGCCGTGAACACCGACTTCTAATGCTGCCGCTTCACCTTCCTCACGAATCATAGTTTCAACATCTCTTTGTGCTTTTTCAACTGTCTCTTCGATTCTTGCCGGATGGATACGTCCATCTACAATCAATCTTTCAAGAGCAATTCTAGCCACTTCTCTTCTAATTGGGTCGAATCCTGATAAAACAACTGCTTCCGGAGTATCATCAATAATCAACTCAACCCCGGTCATTGTTTCAAGAGTTCGGATATTACGACCCTCTCTACCGATAATTCTACCCTTCATCTCATCGCTTGGAAGTTGCACAACAGAAATTGTAGTTTCTGCAACATGGTCTGCCGCACACTTCTGAAT
>JAXJXL010000079.1:0-12277 GCA_036307525.1 Faecalimonas sp. | reverse complement strand
GCAGCAGACAACTACTATGATGAGATTGAAAAATATGAAAATGAAGTACTCCTTAAAAGAGTATAATAGGTGAGATAAAGAGGGCTCCGGCAGTTTTGCCGGAGCTTTTTGTATAGTTATCCACACTATCAACAAACTATTTGAGTTATCCACAGAAGAATGGAGGTTTGATGCTTATGATTATAAAAAGCTAGAATTGACTATGCGTATTATGCGTATTATAATGTAAAGGAGGAGATATACATATTGATGTTGTGAAATCAATTATGAAACAAGCAGATATAAGAAATGAGATTGAGTAGAATGGAGGAAAGATATGAAATTGATTTATCCAGCAATATTTTATCCATATTCAGATGGAAGCGGAGGTTATGTGGTGGAATTTCCGGATTTGCCGGGGTGTGTTACCGGTGGAAAAGATTTAGCTGAAGCATTGGAGATGGCAGTTGATGCCGCAAGCGGATGGGTGCTTGATGAATTAGAAGAGGGCAATCCTGTTCCACGAGCATCGAAATACCAAGAAGTACAGCCGAAAGATAGTGGTCAAGTAAATATGATACTATTAAATATGGATGAATATGCAGAAAGATATGGCGAAAAAGCTGTTCGAAAAAATGTTACTATTCCAGCATGGCTTAACACGTTTGCTGAAAAGCAGAGCATCAATTTTTCACAGGTTCTGCAGGAAGCCTTACTCGTCAAGGCTACCAAAAAATAAATAAGATAGGCCTGCCGTATGTGCGATGAAAGTCGTGCATGCGGCAGGTTTTGTGTCCCCAAATTGCTTTAGCTTCAAGTTTTATATACTGTGATTGAGATGGGAGTGCCTTGGTAAATTTGTAGTTAATATTGACAAACTATCGCTCAAACGATACAATGTAGAAAAGAATAAAACTATCGGTGTAACGATATAATATAAGAGGAGGGAATGCTATGGAGAATAAGATAACAGTATATCACGGTTCATCCAAGGTTATTGAAAAACCAGTGTTTGGGTTGGGTAATCCTAATAACGATTACGGTCTTGGTTTTTATTGCACCGAAACTATCGAACTTGCAAAAGAATGGGCTTGTTCTGCCGAAACAGACGGCTATGCAAATAAGTACACATTGGATATGTCTGACCTTTCTGTGCTTTCTTTAACAAATGGTAACTATCATATCCTTAATTGGCTTTTTGTCCTACTTGAAAATCGCAAATTCCGAATAGGTGGAGATATCGCAAAACAGGCAAAAAATTATATCTCTGAGAATTTTGCAGTAGACTATAAACAATACGATATAATCAAAGGCTATCGCGCAGACGATTCATATTTCTCCTTTGCAACTGCTTTTTTGAATAATACAATATCAGTGTCACAGTTGGAAAAAGCAATGGTTCTCGGAAAACTTGGTGAGCAGGTTGTAGCGCTGAGTGAAAAAGCCATAGAGGCTTTTCAATTTGAGGATGCTTTTCAGGCACCAAAAGAAATATATTATCCGAAAAAACTTGCTCGCGATACATCTGCCAGAGCAGAATTTAAGAAAGAAAAGGGCAGAGGTTCACTGTTAACTGAAAAATATATTCTCGATATTATAAGGGAAGGGTGGAAGAATGATGATGAACGCTTACAGCGAATTGTACTTGGATGATGCAATGAATAATCTCGGAGATATGGTAGAGTATGCTGTTTGTGATTTGGGTTATGAACCGGATCAATTTTTTGAATGGTTTATCTCATCAGGGATTGCTGATAAATTCGAGAAGGGAAATCCGAAATATGTTACAGGTATGTCTGGTTTTGAATTAACGGAAGCAGTACTGAGTGCCACCAACATCAAATATGAGAAGATGGAGCCTGTTCACATTGAGTTTAAAGGCAGGGAATTTTGGGGTGGTTGGATACTCGCTTACTACCAATGGTTTACTGGTAAACGATTTGAAGATATTGTAAAGGGCGGTCTTCCGTTATCCACTGTGTTTTCTATGTATATTCTTCATGAAGCAGATGAGAGCAAATTTGTTGAAGCGGCGAATGAAATTTTGAATAGAAATAAGCAGAATAAAAAATCGAAACTTCACCAAATTCGTAAAGCAAGGGGCTTTACGCAGCAACAGTTATCAGATGCTTCAGGTGTTACGCTTAGAATGATACAGCTTTATGAACAAGGGCAGAATGACATTGACAAAGCGCAGGTGCATGTGGTATTAAGTCTTGCAAAGGTGCTTGGATGTGATGTTGAGGATTTGCTGGGATAAGAGAAGAAACCTGCCGTATGTGCGATGAAATGTAATCTGCAACAACAAACGTCGGAGAAAAATTCAGACAAATGTCGGAAAAAAATTCGCCAAACGTCGGAAAAACTTGTATCAGAGATCTTCGCGTTTTTGCAGATGCATTGAATGGTAGTGTGTATCATTATCGAGATAAAGATGGTCAAGAGTGTGATGCAGTTGTCCATTTAAGAAATGGTAAATACGGATTGATTGAAATTAAACTCGGTGGAGATAAACTTATTGAAGAAGGTGCAAGGAGTTTAAAATCCATGGAGGCAAAAATTGATACAGATAAGATGAATATACCGTCTTTCCTCATGGTTTTGACTGGAACGGGTGATTACGCGTATCGCCGTCAAGATGGTGTATATGTCATTCCGATTGGATGTTTAAAAAATTAAGGGCAAACAACCTGCCGTATGTGCGATGAAAGTCGTGGGATAATCAAACTTTTTGAGGGTTTGATTACCCAAAATAGGTTTTACGAAGCAGGGTATGGTTAGCACCGTACTCTTTTGTTTTGGGCTCTTTTTATCTAAAATAACAAAAACAACACAAAAACAACACAAAAACCACATAAAACCAAAATAAAAACCACAAAAAAATGAAAATAAAAGTGTTGAATTTGTTGTGATTGTATGGTAGAATATCTTTGTTAAAGACTGTCAGTAGACATCCGTAAAGGAGTTATAAGAACATGAAGAGATCAAAACGTATTGAAGTACTTGATAAGAGACCGGTAAATCTGGATGGTTATATTAACGAATGGCCGGAGATGGGATTTGTGGCAATGAAGAGCCCATATGACCCGACTCCATCTGTAAAGGTACAGGATGGAAAGATTGTGGAGTTGGACGGCAAGAAGAGAGAAGATTTTGATTTTATCGATCAGTTTATTGCGGACTATGCAATTAATATCAGCCGCACGGAAAAATCCATGGCTGTATCTGCACTTGATATCGCAAGAATGATTGTAGATATACACGTGTCTAGAAAAGAGATTTTGGAACTTGTTTCCGGTATCACACCGGCTCGCATGGCAGAAGTAATGAACTATCTGAATGTTGTAGAGTTGATGATGGGTATGCAGAAGATGCGTGCCAGAAAGACTCCGGGTAACCAGGCACATATTACAAACTTAAAAGATGACCCGGTTCAGTTGGCAGCAGATGCGGCAGAGGGTGCCCTTCGTGGATTTGCAGAAGAAGAAACTACCATGGGTGTTGCAAGATATGCGCCGCTTAGTGCGATGGCTATTTTGATTGGTTCACAGATTGGACGTCCGGGCGTGCTGACACAATGTTCGGCAGAAGAAGCTACAGAGTTGGAGCTCGGTATTCGTGGTCTTACTACATACGCAGAGACCCTTTCTGTATATGGAACAGAAAAGGTATTTATCGATGGAGATGACACTCCATATTCGAAAGCATTTTTGAACTCGGCTTATGCATCTAGAGGATTAAAGGTTCGTTTCACATCTGGTGCAGGCTCAGAAGTTTTGATGGGAAATAGCGAAAAGAAATCGATGCTCTATCTGGAGTGTAGATGTTTATATGCAACGAAGGGTGCAGGAAGTCAGGGTATCCAGAACGGTTCCGTAAGCTGTATCGGTGTACCGGGAGCAGTACCTGGCGGTATTCGCGAAGTTATTGCAGAGAATTTAGTAGCTGCACTTCTTGGATTGGAATGTGCATCTTCGAATGACCAGAGCTTCTCAAATTCTGATATGAGACGTACAGCAAGAACCATGTTGCAGTTCTTACCGGGAACCGATTTTATTTTCTCTGGTTATGCAGCAGAGCCAAACTATGACAACATGTTTGCAGGTTCGAACTTCGACGCAGAAGATTTTGATGATTATAATGTATTGCAGAGAGACATGCAGGTAGATGGTGGTCTTCGTCCGGTGACGGAAGAGGAAGTAATCCGCGTAAGAAATAAAGCAGCAAAAGCAGTACAAGCTGTGTTTAGACAGTTGGGCTTGTCGCCGATTTCGGATGAACAGGTAGAGGCTGTTACATATGCACACGGAAGTAAGGATACACTTCCAAGAGATGTAACTGCAGACCTGATGGCTGCAGAAGATGTTCTGAAGAGAGGAATTACGGGAGTCGACGTGGTAAGAGCGTTGGCAGAGGCTGGATATCAGGATGTTGCAGAGAGTGTGTTAAATATGCTGAAGCAAAGAGTGGTAGGCGATTACATGCAGACAGCAGCTATCTTAGATAAAGATTTCCATGTGTTATCAGGAGTGAATACGCCGAACGATTATATGGGACCTGGAACGGGATACCGTGTAGAAGGTAAGCGTTGGGAAGAAATCAAAAAGATTCCTCATCTGATTGACCCGAAAGACATTTAGGAGGAAGAAGACATGCAGATGAATGAAGAATTGATTAAAAAGATTGTCGATGCTGTTATGGAGCAAATCGGACAGTTGGACAATAAAACGAAAAACGAGCCTGCAGCAGTTTCTTCTTTGGCAGGAAAAGACCGTATTAATGAAGTGAAGACAGATTATTCCTCTTACCCAAGAGCGAAAAAAGGAACAGACCCTAAGGAGATTGTTATCGGTGTTGGGGCTGCTTTCCAGAAAGAAATTAAAAGAACCATTTGTGATATTCCTCTTGACGAAGTGCTTCGTAATGTGAAGGCTGGTATCGAGGAAGAGGGAATGCATGCAAGAGTTGTAAAGATTTTGGATACATCTGATGTGTGCTTTATGGCATTAGAGGCCGCAAAATTGTCAGGTTCGGGAATCGGAGTTGGTATTCAGTCAAAAGGAACCACCGTAATTCACCAGAAGGATTTGTACCCACTTTCTAATCTGGAGCTATTCCCACAAGCACCGCTTATGACGTTGGAGACCTACCGTCAGATTGGTAAGAATGCTGCGAAGTATGTAAAGGGAGAGCAGGTTGTACCGGTTCCATGTACCAACGACCCAATGTCCAGACCGAGATACCAGGTAAAAGCGGCACTTATGCATATTGCGGAAACAGAGCAGCTTGACCCGGCAGTTGGAGCAATCGAATGGGAGGGCAGATAAATGAGATATCCGTTAGGTGAATTAGAAAAAGAGCAGATTCGCTCAAAAACAGGAAAAAAATTAACAGAGATTACATTGGATGAAGTGATGAAAGGTCACATTTCTTCTGATGATATTAAGATTTCCAAAGAGATGTTAAAAGCTCAAGGTCAAGTGGCCAAAGAAACAGGCAATGACCCGATGGAAAAGAATTTCGAACGTGCTGCTGAATTGGTAGATGTACCGGATGATGTCATTCTTAAAATGTATGACAAGCTTCGCCCGAATCGTTCTACGAAATTAGAATTGGTTCAGATGGCACAGGAACTGATTGAAAAATACAATGCAAAAAACTGCGCAAGACTTGTAATGGAAGCAGCAGAGGTGTATGAAAAGAGAGGTATTTTGCTTTGAAATTGATTGCAGGAGTAGATATAGGGAATTCCACAACGGAAGTGTGTATCGGTCAAATCGATGAAACACAGAAGCTTACATTTGTGTCAAGCACTTCATGCCCTACAACCGGTACAAAAGGAACGGTTGCTAATACCCATGCAATTAAATCGGCTTTAAAGGCCGCAATGAGCAAGATAGGAAAAGAAATCAGCGACCTTTCACTGATTCGATTAAATGAAGCGGCACCGGTTATCGGTGACACCGCAATGGAAACATTAACAGAGACAATTATTACGGATTCTTCCATGATCGGACACAACCCGTCCACGCCGGCAGGTGTTGGTCAGGCTGTTGGCGAGATTTTGAGATTGGATGAACAAAAGAAAGCGGAAGCCGGCAAAGCGTACATCATTGCTGTTCCAAAGGAATATCCTTATGAGGCTGTTGCAGAGATTACCAACCGCCTTGCTGAAAAGGTGGATGTTGTGGGGATGATTCTGCAGGCGGATGAAGCAGTGTTGGTTGAAAATCGATTGAACAAGAAGATTCCAATCGTGGATGAAGTGGCAAGAATCGATAAACTTCCTGGAGGAGTGCTTGCAGCCATTGAGGTTGCACCACCGGGGCAGACTATTCGTATGCTGTCAAATCCGTATGGAATTGCAACTTTACTAAAGTTAAATTCAGAAGAGACTCGCATGATTACTCCAATTGCCAAGAGCTTAATTGGAAAGAGAAGTGCGGTTGTTTTGAAAACACCGGGTGGGAATGTAAAAGAAAATGTACTGCCTGCCGGTGAGATTTATTTAAAAGCAGAGAAGGAAGCGAACATCAATATTGATGAAGGTGCAGTGAAAATCATGAAGGCGGTTACGGAAGCGGGAACCATCTATGATGTCATTGGTCAACCGGATACGAATGTAGGAAATATGTTTGCTAAGATCAGAACCGGCATGAAGACCGTGAACGAGACTACTGAAGAGGTTCATATCACGGATATTCTGGCTGTAGATACGATGGCGCCGGTGTTAATATCAGGAGCATTGGCGGGGGAAACCTGTTTAGAAAAAGCAGTTGGAATTGCCGCTATGGTTCGAACCCAGCAGCTTCCAATGCAGAAGATTGCAGAGCGCCTGAAAGCAGATTTGGGTGTTAACGTAGTTGTAGCCGGAGTGGAAGCCGTGATGGCAAGCCTTGGAGCACTGACAACTCCGGGTGTGGCTGTTCCTCTTGCAATACTCGACATGGGTGGTGGCTCTACAGATGCAGCCCTCATTTCCAAAGATGGCCAGGTGGCGATTACGCATCAGGCAGGAGCAGGGGAACTGGTATCCATGCTGATTCAGACAGAGCTTGGTTTGTCTGACCGCCATGTGGCAGAACAGATTAAGAAGTATCCACTTGCAAAGGTAGAAAGTCTCTTCCATATGCGTATGGAGAATGGACAGATTACATTTGTAGAGGATTCTATAGACCCAAGATTTTACGGCAGGGTTGTTATGTTGTCGGAGAGTGGACTGATTCGCATTGAGGAAGACATTCCGATGGAGAAAATCGTGCAGGTGAGACGGGAAGCGAAACAGAAGGTATTTGTGACCAACGCAATTCGTGCCCTTCGGAAAGTCGCACCGGATCATGATTTAAAAAAGATACCGAATGTTGTTTTGGTCGGCGGTTCCGCAGAAGACTTTGAGATTCCGGAAATGTTAATGGAGGAATTTGCAAAATATATGATTGTCTGCGGTCGTGGTAACATACGTGGCAAAGAGGGACCGAGAAATGCGGTCGCAACAGGACTGGTTCTGTTGTCTTTGGATTAGGAGGGGAATATGGTAGTTAATAAACCTTCTATATACATATATGTAAACAATCCAAATGATAATGTGCTACGAGAAATTTGTTCCGGCATTGAAGAAGAAGGAGTTTTTTACGAGATTATTGAACGTGAAGAACAGGATTTGAATACGCTTACATGGATGGCAGCAAATGATTCTATGCTAGGTTCCGGAATTGGAATGAAAGAAAACAGCGCTGCATTTATCATTCGAGGATTGGCAATGGGAAAAAACCTTTCCTATTATGCGTATCCTTCAAACGAAGAAAGCAGAATATTAGGCATGAATAGTGCCAGAGCAATTAAGAAGCAAGCATTTAAACTAATGTAAGAAAAGGAGGTCCGTATGAAGCTTTATACAAAACAAGGTGACAGTGGTATGACGTCACTCATGAATGGAATAAGGGTAGCCAAGCATGATGACCGCATGGAACTGTTGGGGACTATTGATGAACTGAGCAGTCATATCGGACTGGCAAAGGTCATTGCAGAGCCTGAAATCAAAGACAGACTTTCCAAGATTCAAGGGGAGCTGATACAGATGATGGCGAAGATTGCAGACCCGCATAATTCAGATTACTCCTTTACGGAGGAACAGATTTTTTACTTGGAACGTGCCATTGATAAATTAGAACAGGCATTTCCGAGGAGAAAAGAATTTGTGCTATATGGCGGATGTGAACTTTCGGCACGTTTGGATATAGCAAGAACGATAGCGCGTCGCGCTGAAAGACGATTCTTCAAAGTGAGCAAGGCTTACAATACGGATGCGAAAGCGTTGCAGTATGTGAATCGTCTGTCAGATTATCTTTATATAGAAGCAAGATATGCAGACTATCGGATGGGAGGTAAGTAAGATGGACGAGATACAGAGAATTGTCCAGGAACACGTTCCTGGCAAGGAGATTTCAATCGCGCACCTGATTGCTAATCCGGATGCAGAGCTTTATGTGAAGCTTGGGTTGAATCCCCAGATTGATTATTCCAAATCAGCAATTGGCATTATGACAATCACGCCGGCAGAAACTGCAATCATTGCAGCGGATATTGCTATGAAGGCAGCAGGAATTGCGGTGGGATTCGTAGACCGTTTTAGCGGGACTTTGATTGTAACCGGAACCATATCTGAGACAGAGGCGGCGTTGAGAGCAGTTTTAGCCTATGTAGAATCAAAGATGGGCTTTAAAGTGTGTGACATCACAAGGACTTAAGACCATGAAAAAGATTGTACTTATGGGAAGAAGCGAGGCGGGTAAGACCACGCTGACGCAGGCAATGAAGGGTGAGAAAATCGAGTATCACAAAACACAGTATGTGAACAACTTTGATGTGATTATTGATACACCTGGTGAATATGCCCAGACAAAGGGACTGGGGCATGCATTGGCACTCTATACATATGAAGCAGATATTGTGGGTCTGTTATTATCATCCACAGAACCATATTCTCTTTATCCACCGTGCAGCACAGTGATGGCGAATCGGGAGGTAATTGGAATTGTAACAAAAATCGATGTGGAGGGTGGAGACCCGAAGCAGGCAGAACGTTGGCTTCGCCTTGCTGGTTGCAAAAAAATCTTCTTTGTAAACTCGAAAAATAACGAAGGAGTGCCCGAAATATTGGAATATCTCAGAGAAGAGGGCGATATAATGCCTTGGGAGGAGAAAAACCAATAAAAACAACATCTATAAATATTGACTCATGTGGTTTTATGTGTTAATATTTCTATAGAACAAGCAAAAAAACAACAAAAAACAACAAAAACTTAAGGAGGAATTCGAAAATGGCAATGAACGAGTTCGAAATCAAAAAATTGATGTGTGACATCGGCCGTAGAGTATACGATAGAGGTATGGTAGCTGCGAACGATGGAAATTTCTCAGTGAAACTGAATGACAATGAATTCTTATGTACACCAACAGGTGTTAGTAAAGGATTTATGACACCGGAATATATCTGTAAAGTAGATGCTAAAGGTAACGTAATTCAAGCAAACGGTAAATTTAGACCATCTTCAGAAATTAAGATGCATATGCGTGTATACGAAAAGAGACCTGACGTAGGTGCTGTAGTTCATGCGCATCCAAGCTATGCTACATCATTTGCAATTGCAGGTATTCCACTTACACAACCAATTATGCCAGAAGCAGTTATCGCACTTGGATGTGTTCCAATTGCAAAATATGGTACACCTTCTACAATGGAAATTCCAGATGCAGTTGAAGAATACTTACCATACTTTGACCAAGTATTGTTAGAGAGCCATGGTGCTTTGACATGGGGACCAGACCTCTTAAATGCATACTACAAAATGGAATCTTTGGAATTCTATGCTGAGTTATTGTACAAATCAAGACAACTTGGCGGACCAAAGGAATTCACTCCAGATCAAGTAGAAAGATTATATGAAATCAGAAGACAAATGGGTATCCCAGGAAAACATCCTGCAAACCTTTGTCCAAATGCAAAAGCTGGCAAACCAAGCTGTCATAGCTGTGGCGGTTCATGCACATGCGGCGGAGAAGGAAAAGCAGATGCTGATTTGGTTTCTTCTATTACAAAGAAGGTTATGGAGCAATTAGGACTCTAAGAAAGGACATGCTATGAACGAACAGATGATTTCAAAAGCGGTAGAGCAAGTGCTGCGCGAGATGAACTCTGGACATGGCGCATCTCATGAGTGCAAATGTAAGAAGCACAAGATGTCGTTATCCATAGCAAAAGCTTTGATTGAAAAGATTGAGCAAAAAGCCAAAGAGGTCGGTGTAAATGTAGTGATTGCAGTATCCGACCAAGCAGGAAGAATTGTAGCAGTCCATAGTATGGATGATGCATACATAGCAAGCTATGACATTGCGGTAAATAAAACATTTACGGCAGCAGGATTTAAGATGTCCACAGCAGAGCTTGCAAAATTGGCTCAGCCGGGACAGCCTTTATATGGTATCCAACATACCAATGAAGGGAAAATCGTCATCTTCGGCGGAGGCGAACCACTGGAAGTGGAAGGAAAAATCATCGGAGCTTTAGGGGTAAGCGGCGGAACTGCAGAGCAGGATGTCACCCTTGCTACTTATGGCAAAGAGGTGTTAGAGGAGGTAATTCGTGGCTGTTAGTGAACAAATGGTTCAAGACATCGTAAAGGAAGTAATGGCAAAGCTTCAGCTAAATGAAGGAACCACTACACAAAGAGGTGTATTTGCTGATATGAATGAAGCCATTGCTGCAGCAAAAAAAGCGCAGAAAATAATACATAGAATGTCAATGGACCAAAGAGAACAAATCATCTCCAACATTCGTAAGAAGACAAAAGAAAATGCAGAACTTTTGGTGCGTATGGGTGTTGAAGAAACAGGAATGGGTAACGTTCCACACAAAATTTTAAAACACATTCTCGTTGCAGAAAAGACTCCAGGTACGGAGGATATTACAACGACAGCGTGGTCAGGTGACAGAGGTCTTACATTAATCGAGATGGGACCATTTGGTGTAATCGGAGCAATCACTCCATGTACCAATCCAAGTGAAACTGTTATCTGTAATACAATGGGAATGCTTGCCGGTGGAAATACAGTTGTATTTAATCCACATCCACAAGCAGTAAAAACATCCCAATTTGCAATTAACATGTTAAATGAAGCTTCTTTAGAAGCAGGCGGACCAGATAATATTGCATGTACGGTTATGAAACCAACCATGGACAGTAGTGCAGTAATGATGTCCCATCCAGACATTCAATTGATTGCGGCTACCGGAGGTCCTGGCGTAGTAACAGCAGTGTTATCATCAGGAAGAAGAGGTATCGGAGCGGGTGCTGGTAACCCACCGGCATTGGTTGATGAAACTGCCGATATCAGAAAAGCGGCAGAAGACATTGTAAATGGTTGTACATTTGACAATAACTTACCATGTATCGCTGAAAAAGAAGTTGTGGCAGTTGATTCTGTAGTATCAGAATTAATGCACTATATGATTTCTGAACAAGGCTGCTATCATGCATCCGCAGAAGAAGTAAAGAAATTAGAAGAAACAGTACTTACTCCAAAGGGACTGAACAGAAAATGTGTAGGTCGCGATGCAAAGACATTGCTTGGCATGATAGGGGTAACAGTACCGGACAATATCAGATGTATCATCTTTGAAGGTAAGAAAGAGGATAAACTGATTGCAGAAGAATTGATGATGCCAATCTTAGGAATTGTAAGAGCAAAAGATTTCGAAGATGCAGTAGAACAGGCAGTATGGCTAGAACATGGCAATCGTCATTCAGCTCACATCCACTCTAAAAACGTGGATCACATTACAACTTATGCAAAAGCAATTGACACCGCAATCTTAGTAAAGAACGCACCGTCCTATGCAGCACTTGGTTTTGGTGGCGAAGGATATTGTACATTTACCATCGCAAGCCGTACAGGTGAAGGACTTACCAGTGCAAAATCATTTACAAAACAAAGACGTTGCGTAATGTCAGATAGCTTATGTATTCGTTAAAGGAGGCAAGAAAAAGATGGATATGACTCAAGCAAATGTAGAAGCAATTGTGAAACAAGTACTGGAAGGTATGATGGAAAAACAAGTTGCTCCTGCAACAACAAAAGCAAACGGAGCAATTCCAAAAACATCAAGAGTAGCGATGCTTACAGCATTAGAACACTATGACATCAAAGAATATCCAATCCCAGAGCTTGGCGATGACGATATCTTAGTTAAAGTTGAAGGCTGTGGTGTTTGTGGAACAGACGCTCATGAATTTAAAAG
>JAXJXL010000078.1:0-6308 GCA_036307525.1 Faecalimonas sp. | reverse complement strand
GTCAACCGGAACAGTTATGATTCTTGATAACTCAACCACTGGTATGACAGGCCATCAGGACCATGCGGCAACCGGCAAAACATTGATGGGTGAGCCTACCAATGCAATTGACATTCCAAACTTGTGTCGTGCAATCGGTGTGAAAAATGTGGTTGAAGTAAATGCATTTGATATTAAAACATTAGAGAAAGTCATCAAGGAAGAAGTGGCAAAGGACGAAGTATCTGTTATCATTACAAAAACTCCTTGCGTACTTTTGGACAAATCAAAGAAACCGGTATATATCGCACACTCTGACAAATGTAAAAAATGCGGTATGTGTATGAAACCGGGCTGTCCGGCAATGACAAAAAAAGCAGATGGCACTATTTATATTGATGATACTATGTGTACAGGCTGTGGTCTTTGTGAGACACTTTGTAAATTTGATGCAATCGAACTGTTAAAGGAAGGTGATAAGTAATGGCAACGAAGAATATTATGATTGTAGGTGTAGGCGGACAGGGAACACTGCTTACCAGCCGTATCTTGGGCGGACTTGCCATTGCAGGCGGTTATGACGTGAAGCTTTCTGAAGTACATGGAATGGCACAACGTGGTGGAAGCGTGGTTACATTTGTGCGTTACGGCGAAAAGGTTGCAGAACCAATCGTAGAAGAAGGTCAGGCAGATGTCATTATTGCATTTGAAAAATTAGAGGCCTTGAGATATTCTCACTTCTTGAAAAAGGACGGTGCTCTCATTATCAACGACTGGAGAATCGATCCGATGCCGGTTGTAATCGGTGCGGCAGAATATCCGGAAAATATTATCGAGAACCTTTCAAAAGAGCATAAGGTGTATACCGTAAATGCGACAGAAGAAGCAAAGAAGCTTGGTAATTCAAGAGTGTTTAATATGATTGTGCTTGGAATTGCTGCACAGCATATGGATTTTGCAAAAGAAACTTGGTATGAAGTAATTGAAAATACAGTTCCACCAAAGACGATTGATATTAACAAAAAAGCCTTTGAGGTAGGATATTCGTTATAGACCGGAGGAGAATGTATCATGGCATGGGTAGAAAGATATTTTGACAAAGAAAAAGAATGTATGAGCAGAGACGAGATGACTGCTTTGCAAAGTGAAAGATTAGTAAAACAGGTAGCAAACGTTTATGAAAACGTGACATTTTACAACAAAAAAATGAAGGAGCTTGGTATTGAGCCGGGAGATATCAAAGGGATTGAAGATATCAACAAGCTTCCGTTTACAACAAAGGAGGACCTTCGTGACAACTATCCGTTTGGTCTTTTGGCAGTTCCGAAATCAAAGGTTGCCAGAGTACAAGGCTCATCGGGAACAACCGGTAAATTGACGCTTGCTTCCTACACGCAGGCAGACGTAGAACTTTGGGGAGAATGTGTAGCTCGTTGTATGACAATGGCAGGATTAACTGACGAGGATATTATACATACATGCTACGGCTATGGGCTATTCACAGGTGGTCTTGGAATTGATTTCGGTGCGAGAAAGTTGGGCGCAATGGTGATTCCGATGTCGTCTGGAAATACACAGAGACAAATGATGTGTCTGCAGGATTTTGGCGCAACAGCGATTGCATGTACACCTTCATATGCACTCTACTTAGCAGAATCTCTTCGTGATGCAGGCTTGGTAGATAAAATCAATATTAAGGCTGGTATTCTTGGTGCAGAACCATGGACTGTAGAAATGAGAGAGCAGATTGAAAGCATTCTTGGAATCAAGTGCTTTGATATCTATGGACTTTGTGAAATCTTAGGCCCAGGCGTTGCCATGGAATGTGTTCATCATAAAGGACTTCATATCCATGAAGACTATTTCTATCCGGAAATTCTAAATCCGGCTACAAACGCGGCGTGTGCAGACGGCGAAACTGGTGAACTTGTATTTACAACATTGACGAAAGAAGCAATGCCATTAATTCGTTATAGAACGAAGGATTTAACAAGTATTGACCACAGCACCTGCGATTGCGGAAGAACGCTTCCAAGAATTTCGAAATTCAAAGGCCGTACAGATGATATGAAGGTTATTCGTGGTGTGAATGTATTCCCAACCCAGGTAGAAGCAGCACTTCTCAGCATGGGCGGAGAGGTAGCCCCTCACTACATGATGATTGTAGACCGTGAAAACAATATGGATAAGCTGACTGTCATGGTAGAAGTGGATGAACGTTACTTCTCAGATGAAATCCGTGAATTAGAAGGATTAAAGAATAAGATTGCAGGTGTACTTAAACAAGCACTTGGCATTGCTGTTCATGTAAAATTAGTAGAGCCTAAAACCATTGCACGTAGTGAAGGAAAAGCAAAACGTGTGATCGACAATAGAAATTTGAGTTAGGGAGGATTAGAACATGACAATTAAACAATTATCTGTATTTTTGGAAAATAGAGAAGGTCGTTTGGACGAAGTGTTAAAAACGCTTGGCGCAAATGATGTAAATATTGTAGCATTAAGCTTGGCAGACACAGCAGACTATGGAATGCTTCGCATGATTGTTTCCGACCCTGTCAAAGGAAAAGCCGTACTTAAGGAGGCAGGAATCACTTCTATGCTCACAGATGTGGTTGCACTTCGCGTCCCACATGCCACAGGCTCACTCAGCAAGGCTATGCATGAATTGATGGCAGGCGGCGTAAACGTGGAATATATGTATGCATTTGCGAATGGAGCAGATGCATCAGCAGTTTTAAAATCTGATGACCCGGTAAAGGTTGTAACGATTTTAAGAGAAAATGGATTTGATGTGTGGGAAGCTGACGAAGCTTATCATGCGAATTGTTAATTAAAACCTAAGGTGCTGGAGACTAAGTGTTTTCCGGCACTTTTTTTTAGACTACTTGTTATAGAAGTTATTGACTTGGCAACATTTGTTCCAGAACCATGCGGTTTTGTAAGAATTACGGTGTTATAATAGAGAATTGTAACTTGCACCGTAGCCTTCAAAATGAAAATTATAAATTTACGGTGCATAAGTCAAATTATTGACTCTACACCGTAATTATTCGGAGTAAAATAAAAATAATTGTCATTCCAAAGTAAGATTTTGGATGTTTTGAATAAAAAGAAAGAGATTTGGCAAGAAAGCTACGGTGTGGATACGAAATATAATAAGTCACACCGTATTTTGGAAAAGCAGACTATTAAGACTACGGTGCAGGATATCAAGTTCATGAGTGGCACCGTATTTTTTGGAAACAGACTTTTAACATTACGGGGCAAGTAATCAATGTCTTAGATTGCACCGTAAAAAAGAAAATTTAGGTGTATGATATACAAATTAAGACATGAAAATAGGGTTATTGCGATAAATTAAATTGCAATAACCCTTTTTTTATACTTATTTATTCATTCTTTCAAAAACCATATCATATCCGTCATTGCCGTAATTCAAGGAACGGTTCACACGGCTGATAGTTGCAGTAGACGCGCCTGTTTTCTCTGCAATTTCTAAATATGTTTTTTGCTCTCTGAGCATCTTTGCCACTTCAAATCGCTGTGTAATTGAAAGCAGTTCATTCACAGTGCAGATGTCTTCAAAAAAAGTGTAACATTCTTCTTTATCATTCAGACATAAAATTGCATCAAATAATAGATCTAACGATTCTGTTTTTACTTTCTTGCCCATATTAAACCTTCTCCTTCATCGGCCTTACTTCTTTAACATTTTAGCACATTAAATTCGTAAAGTAAACCTTTTTTTGTTTCATCTTTGTAATTGAATAGTATATCAATTTTTGCAAACCCTAATTGTGAAAAATGTAATCTGTTGCTAGGAGATAATTGGTATGAAAAAAGAAAAAAATGAACTTAAAATTGAAGATTCCTATGATTACCTTACACATTCCGCATCTACTACAGACTGTACCGGACTGATACCTACGCCTGCTTCTACAGAGGCAGAAAGAGAAGCTTACCAGGCAATCTATCATTTTATGCCGAAGGAATTGAACGACGATACAGAGAATGAGTAACACTTTTTAAGGTCCTTCATATAGTATTAAGAAAAGTTTTTGCATGGAGGTTTTATGAAAAAGCGAATCTTAGCGTTTGCGCTCATAACAACACTCGCCGTTCTTTCTTTGTTTGGTTGTACGCCTAAGGAGGAAGAAACGGGCAATACAAAAGTTGTCCTAAATGAAGTTGCTCATTCCATCTTTTATGCACCTATGTATGTTGCAATTGAAGAAGGATATTTTGCAGAAGAAGGAATTGACCTTGAACTTGTCTGTGGATTTGGTGCAGATAAAGTAATGACAGCTGTCCTTTCCGGGGAAGCAGATGTTGGATTTATGGGGTCTGAAGCGTCTATTTATACCTATAATGAAGGCGCCACTGACTATGTGGTAAACTTTGCACAGCTGACACAGCGTGCCGGAAACTTCCTTGTTGGCCGTGAAAATGTTTCTGATTTTACATGGGAGGACTTAAAAGGAACCACCGTTCTTGGAGGCAGAAAAGGTGGTATGCCACAGATGGTATTTGAGTATATCCTAAAACAACATGATATTGACCCAGAAAAAGATTTGGAAATCAATCAGAACATTGACTTTGGTTCGACTGCGGCTGCATTTTCAGAAGGGCAAGGAGATTTCTCTGTGGAATTTGAACCACATGCCACCTCTCTCGAAAAAGCCGGCAAAGGTTATGTAATTGCTTCCTTAGGTGAAGATAGCGGTTATGTGCCATACACTGCTTTTTGCGCAAAGGGAAGTTATATAGAAGAAAATCCAGATGTAATTCAAAGCTTTACCAATGCACTCCAAAAGGGTATGGACTATGTACAGTCTCACACACCGAAGGAAATCGCAAAAGCAATCGCGCCTCAATTTGAAGAGACAGACATTGATACAATCACAACAATTGTAACCCGTTATTACGACCAAGACACATGGAAAGCAGACCTAATTTTTGAAGAAGAAAGTTTCGATTTGCTGCAAGACATTCTTGACACAGCTGGAGAACTGTCGAAACGTGCACCGTATAAAGATTTAGTTAATACAGAATTTTCCAAAAAAGCCTTAAAATAATTGACACTATGGGGCGTCTGTGCTATTCTGTTAAAGTATTGACGTACAATTAAATAATGGAGGAGAAAGACATGAGCAAAGGTACAGTTAAGTGGTTCAACAACCAAAAAGGTTATGGATTCATTTCTGATGAAGCTGGTAATGATGTGTTTGTTCACTACTCAGGTTTGAACATGGAAGGATACAAAACATTGGAAGAAGGTCAGGCTGTTGAATATGATTTGACAGAAGGAGCTAAAGGACCACAAGCAGTCAACGTAGTAAAACTTTAATCACAATTTATATGTGCCTTTTAATATGCAGTTTATATAAAAAGCATGAATGGAAATGAGATTAAAAAAAGGGTTATTGCAATTTAATTTATCGCAATAACCCTATTTTCATGTGATAGGGAATTTATTCCTTCTTTTTCTTATCTTTTTCGGCTTCCTTACTTTCTTCTTTAGGAGCAGAAGTCGCGTCAATCAGTTTCTCAATCAGCAGTTGTTTTACATATACATCCAAACTAAGAGAGCAGATGAATGAGAAGAGTTGTAGATATTCTCTATCTGCTTCTGGTGCATCCGAGAATGTTTCCACCGAGTTGTTATACATTAATTCAATATCTTTTTGAAGCAGCTTGGTACGTTCCTTTTCAAAAGCGCAAACTTCATCGTAGATATGAGCGATGTTGATGTTATTGTCGGAGTGGAAATATTTCTCCGTAATTGGCTTTAGTAGTGTTTCGATGTCTTTCATGGACATAATATTCTTAAAATAGTAGATAAACGTTAATAATAACAAATGCTCTTTGGAATACTTCTTCTTAATCGGCGCAGGCAGTAAATCGCTTTTGGCATAATTGTTAATCATGGTCTTTGTCAAGACCTTGTCATCATCACTACGTTTGGTTGATTTCAATTGTTTTTCCATAAAGGAGGTTACTTGGTCCATGTACAGATCAATGTTCGGAATATCTGTTGATTTCACATAATCAATGCGAGAAATACTCCCTAAAATACTGTTTAACAAATCATTTTTATCTATCGTCATATTATCACCTCAATATAGATATTATATAGTATTACAAACCACATCTCAAGTGATTTTTAACGAATTCTTTTTGATGACATCCACACTTTTGCAGTTAGTTTTGATGTAGTATAGCTCGAAAGCTTTATAAAACAAGGCTTCCGAGCTATTTTTATTTCAAATTTTCATCTTTTTCCTATAGCGTTTTGTAACGCTTTGTGTTATAATTAATATTATACC
>JAXJXL010000077.1:0-5877 GCA_036307525.1 Faecalimonas sp. | reverse complement strand
GTGTATAGTAAACCTTTTTTGTTCAATTCATTCATAACAGCGTATACGCCGCCTGCCTCGTTAAGGTCTTCCATGTATGTAGGACCTGCCGGTGCCAAATGGCAAAGGTTCGGTGTTTTCGCACTGATTTCATTTGCAAATGTAATGTCAAAATCCATTCCGATTTCATGCGCAATCGCCGGCAAATGAAGCATCGAGTTTGTCGAGCATCCAAGTGCCATATCAACAGTTAAGGCATTTAGAATTGCTTTCTCCGTCATAATGTCTCTTGGACGAATGTTCTTTTCCAATAATTCCATCACCTTCATACCTGCATGTTTTGCAAGACGGATTCTCTCGGAATATACTGCCGGAATTGTACCATTTCCACCAAGTCCCATACCAAGTACTTCGGTCAGACAGTTCATACTGTTTGCGGTGTACATTCCGGAACATGAGCCACAGGTTGGACATACCTTTTCTTCGAATTCTGTCACATCTTCTTCTGTCATGGTACCTGCTGCATAAGAACCTACTGCTTCAAACATGCTGGATAAACTTCTCTTACAGCCTTTCACCTTACCTGCAAGCATTGGACCACCGCTGACAAAAACAGTTGGCACATTGATACGTGCTGCTGCCATTAAAAGTCCCGGCACATTCTTGTCACAGTTTGGAATCATAACCAAAGCATCAAATTGATGAGCCATTGCCATCGCCTCTGTGGAATCTGCAATTAAATCTCTGGTTACAAGAGAATATTTCATACCCACATGTCCCATTGCGATTCCGTCACAAACAGCAATTGCAGGGAACATAATCGGAGTTCCTCCTGCCATTGCAACTCCCATTTTTACCGCGTCACAGATTTTATCCAGATTCATGTGACCTGGTACAATCTCATTGTAGGAACAAACGATACCAACTAATGGTCTTTGACGTTCTTCCTCTGTATATCCTAATGCGTTAAATAATGAACGATGTGGGGCTTGTTGCATCCCCTTTGTCACTGTATCACTTCTCATATCTATGTCCTCCTACTATTTCTCTATGTCTTAAGCGATTCTATCGCAGATCAGGTTTCCAATCTCGGCTGTATTCACCTGGGTTTTGCCTTCTGACATAATGTCGATGGTACGATATCCATCCTTTAACACTTGTGCCACTGCATTTTCAATCGCATCTGCTTCTTTATCCAAGTCAAATGTGTAACGAAGCATCATTGCTGCTGAAAGAATAGTTGCAATTGGATTTGCAATGCCTTTTCCTGCAATATCTGGTGCCGAGCCGCCACTTGGTTCATAGAGTCCGAATTTCGTGTCATTCAGGCTTGCTGATGCCAGCATTCCGATGGAACCGGTAATCATACTTGCCTCATCGGATAAAATATCACCAAACATATTCTCTGTTAAGATGACGTCAAATTGTTTTGGGTTTTTCACAAGCTGCATTGCACAGTTATCAACCAGCATATGCTCTAATGTCACTTCCGGGTAATCCTTCGCAACCTCTTCTACCACTTTCCTCCATAATCTGGAAGAATCAAGTACATTCGCCTTATCTACGCTAATGACTTTTTTGTTACGCTTCATTGCAATGTCAAATGCACGTATTGCAATTCGGCGAATCTCGTTCTCGTTATATGTAAGTTCATCCTTCGCAGTTAGAACTCCATCCACTTCCTTAGTCTCCCTATTTCCAAAGTAGAGACCGCCTGTAAGCTCACGCATAATCATCATATCGAACCCGCCTTCTGTGAGTTCTTCTTTTAAAGGACATGCACCTTTTAACTCATCATATAAAACGGCTGGTCTTAGGTTTGCGAATAGATTTAATTCTTTTCTTATCTTAAGCAAACCCGCTTCCGGTCTCTTGGATGGTTCTAGTTTGTACCATGGCGACGTTTTTGCATCTCCACCAATGGATCCCATCAAAACTGCATCACAGGATTTTGCAATTGCAACTGTTTCGTCTGTCAGTGGAATTCCATGCACATCAATGGATGCTCCACCCATTAACAGTTCATTATATTTATATGTATGTCCGTAGACTTCTCCTACTTTATTTAAAACCTTAATTGCCTCAGCAACGATTTCTGGTCCTATGCCATCGCCCCTGATTACACCGATATTCAGTTCCATATCTCTTTACCTCACGTATTAAAATAGTTCCTTTTATAATATCGCATTTTTTCTATGATTTCAACCCTTTAATGTGGAAAAGTGTAATTTTTTAGAGTGCACTCTGTTTTGTGACTCGACACAAAAAAAGAGAAGACTTTACATCTTCTCCTTATTTCTTATTCTGCACTTGGTTTTTCAACTTGTGTAATCGCTGCCTTTTGCATTGGAATGCGACAGTTCTTGTTATTACCAAATTCAACGATAACATCATCTTCTGAAATATCAATTACTACGCCGTAGAAACCGCTTGTTGTAAGTACGGCATCACCAACTGCCATTTCTGACAACATTAACTGAAGTCTCTTTTGCTCTTTCTTCTGTGGACGCATCAAAAAGAACCACATAACTCCAATAATTACAGCATACATTAAAATAATTCCTAAACCTTCCATGTTACAAATCCTCCTAAATTCTAAACACTACGACTATCATACACAAAAAGTATATTTACTTCAAGCCGTTTTTGGTAAATTTATCATTATTTAATATTCTTTCCAGCCATACCAGCAAGCTTTTGCTCTTTATACTCTTTATAACAGCCTTTATCTATTGCATCCCTGATTTCTTCCATCATGGTATTGTAGAAATACAGGTTGTGAAGCACACAAAGTCTCATGCCGAGCATCTCTTTCGCTTTAAGCAGATGACGAATGTAAGCTCTGCTGTATGTGCGACACGCCGGACACTGACACCCTTCTTCGATTGGTCTTTCATCTAACTCATATTTTGCATTGAACAGATTGAGTTTTCCTTGGTTGGTATACACATGACCATGACGGCCATTCCTACTTGGATATACACAGTCAAAGAAGTCTACGCCTCTGTCAACCGCCTCTAAAATGTTTGCAGGCGTTCCTACTCCCATAAGGTAAGTTGGCTTATCAACTGGCAGGTGCGGAACTACTGCATCCAGAATACGATACATATCCTCGTGCGATTCTCCTACTGCAAGACCACCGACTGCATATCCGTCCAAATCCATCTTGGCTATTTCTTTTGCATGCGCAATACGGATATCTTCATAAATACCGCCTTGATTGATACCAAATAGCATCTGGTGTTTATTAATGGTGTCAGGCAGTGAATTCAGTCTTGCCATTTCTTCTTTACATCGCGCAAGCCATCTGGTTGTACGAGCAACGGAAGCCTCCATGTATTCCCGACTCGCCACGCTGGATGGACATTCATCAAATGCCATTGCAATAGTAGAACCAAGATTAGACTGTATCTGCATACTCTCTTCCGGTCCCATAAAGATTTTCTTTCCATCAATATGGGAGTTGAAATACACGCCTTCTTCTTTGATTTTGCGAAGTCCTGCAAGTGAAAACACTTGAAATCCGCCGGAGTCTGTCAAAATTGGTTTGTCCCAGACCATAAATTTATGAAGGCCGCCAAGTTTTTTTACGACCTCATCACCTGGTCTTACATGCAAATGATACGTATTTGACAATTGCACCTGGGTTTTGATTCCTTGCAAATCTTCTGTAGAAACGGCACCTTTTATTGCTGCAATCGTCCCTACGTTCATAAACACAGGTGTCTGAATCACACCATGCACTGTATGAAATTCGCCACGCTTTGCAAGACCATCTTGTTTTAACAATTTATACATTCTATTTCCTCTTTTTCTAGTAATGAATCACTACCGGACAGCCAACGGATAACATGCCGTAAAATTCTTTTGCCTTCGCCGGTGGCATATTGATACATCCATGAGAACCATTGTTCACATACCTATCTCCACCGAAGGTTGGTTGCCACCCTGCATCATGGAAGCCTATTCCACTCCATGTCACGCGCATCCAGTAATCTACCCATGTTACATAAGAAGGCTTTCCATTCACCAGTCTTCCTCTTAAGTATTTCCCTTTGATTTTTTCTAAAATCGTATATGTACCTGTTGGTGTATCATTCTTACCCTTTTTACCGGTTACAACATCTGTCTCAAATGCAACCTGTCCGTTAACGATATACCACATATGTTGTTCTGTGATATCCACCTCTACATAAGTTGTTCCCCATGCAAATTGCCCTTCTGGTGTTGCCTGTCTGGAAATAATCGGTGAGCGAGTTACTGTTTTACCTTCTTTAATCTCGCCGATTAATTGGTCGCAATCCGCCTGACTTCCAACCTGACGTCCATAGCCCGCTACTGCAACATTTGCTTGTTTGCCGGTAGGTGTAGTAATAACGCCGCTACGATTTGCAGTATTGTATCTCTTTCCTAATGTGTCCGTAAATGCTTTCACCTTTGCTGCATCAATAACCGGTGTCATATTGGCATCCACGGAAACCCAAGCTACGATTTCGTCTTTATCAACGACAACCTCAATATTATCTAAACTATATGTAATGCTTGCGGAAATATATTTGTTCAATTCTGTTTGCGCTGCGAGAACTTCCTTTGAGTCTTTCTTATACACCGGCTGAACATAACATCCGTATTCTTCTAAATTCACTTCTTGCTCCATGGCAGATACACTTGCGTGGATTGCTTCATTTACTTTCGTCAAATCCAGTTGTGTTCCATATACTTCATCTTGAATCACAAATGTGCCATCCTTGTAAACAACTGTTGCCGGCACCGGAGCTACTTGATTTTCCGGTTTCACACATTCAAGCCCCGCTATCAGTGTGTTCAATTTTTCTTGATCATATTCAAACACAATCTCTGCTTTGATATTATTTTCTTCAAACAATGCCATTGGCCACAAATATGCATTCTGCTCGTCAAACGCTTCCTTTAACTGCTTATATCCGCCATATTTGATACCCATGTCTGTGCCTTCGAGAACTTCTTTGCCCCCATTTACCAATTGAATGGTAAGCGCATATTCCTCCACCTGTTTTTGCAGCATTGCCTCAACCTGAGCCAATGTTTTTTCAGAACAGTCTACACCATTTACATTCGTTCCCATGACAAACTTGTCTTTATAATAGGAAGAAATTCCCAAATACGCTGCGGCGATTCCAATTAACAAAGCACCTACTATTGATAATGTAATAATAAGACCTTTTTTACTTTTCTTTTTTGGTTCCTCTACCACTGGTTCTTCTGTTGCAGGTTCCTCTGCTGGAGCTTCTTCCACTGGTGTTTCTTCCGCCGGTGTTTCTTCTACTGTTGCCTCTTCAACAGCTGGTTTCTCCACTGGGGCATCTTTATCTACAGTTGCATCCTCGACTGATTCTTCTTCAACAGCCGATTCCTCCACTGGAGCTTCTTCTGCTGGAGTTTCTTCCACCACTGCATCTTCCAGGTTGATTTCCACAGTTTTTTCTTCCACTGCAGTCACTTCCTCGTCCATGCCTTCTGTTAAAGCATTTGCAAGCTCCTCAACTACTTTTTCCTTTGTATTTTCTTCATTATTCATGCGAACAACTCCTTTATGTCCTAATCTCGTATATTATAATACGAACTTCTTTAAAAGTACAGTAAAATATTATTGCGTTTTCGACAAAAAAATTGCATAATAGTAATGTTAGGAGGGCTCGAGATGGCAAAAAAATTAATTGATATTTCACATATTTCAAAATCATATGGTGACAATCTTGTATTGGATGATTTGAACCTTTTTATAAATGAGAATCGCTTTTTAACATTACTGGGACCAAGTGGGTGTGGTAAGACTACTCTCTTGCGTATTCTAGGTGGATTTGAAACACCGGATGCAGGTAATATTATTTTCGATGGCGTTGATATAACGAACTTGGC
>JAXJXL010000076.1:0-1923 GCA_036307525.1 Faecalimonas sp. | reverse complement strand
TCTATTCTTCTCAAAAAGTGTAATCGCATTCAGGAAATCCTTCTGGCCCAACTTTTCCAGTGCTCTACGAAGTTCAGGTTGGAACACAATAACTGCTGCTGTTGCCAGTACACTAATAGAATTCTTCGCCAACCATAAAATAGTATTCATCTTAAAAATAGCCGCAAGCAGGATAAAGACAGCCAACACAGCTATCCCCTTCAACAGCATCCAAGCCTTTGTGTTTTTAATCCACTTAATGACATAGTATACCAAAAACGCAATAATCAGAATCTCAATTAAATCTGTGATTCTCATATCTGGCCAATACCAATCATCAAGATACGTATTCAAAATATTTCGAATACCCTGTCCCATCCTGTTACCTCCATCTGGTTTTTTAATTCTTTAATTCTTCATCTATGATTCTCTGTATTTCTGAATCATCATCATTATTTTTTGCCATTTTTTCTAGCTCTACAACCTGCTCCGAATCAATCATACCTGTTTTCTGGCGTTCATTAATACGTTTTACGGTTTTCTCCGGAATTGCTACTGCAGCCTTTGGGACTGCCTTCACATAGTAATAATACTCATCATCCTCAAACTGCAAATACTCTGTTCTTGTATAATCCACAGAGAATACAAGGAACTTAAGTAGCAATGCAATCAGAATGCCCACCAGGCTTCCCACAATCAATGATACGTATGAAAGTTGTATATCCATTACAATATATCCATATGCCATTACATTAATGTTACCTAATGTTCCGGCGATAATAGCAATTTCCCATGCGTAATCAACGGATAATCTTCTCACGCTGTACACCAAAAGCAAACACACTGCAAATGCAATAATCACACACCACATTTCACGATTGGCAAAAATCGCCTGTACATATGTACCTATCTGTGTCAATAAATCCATGTCTCCAACCGATGTAAATAAGCTTCCGTTGGTTTTCACGTAATCAATTGTGTAATAAATCACAGTACCTGCAGTGATTGGCAAGATGCAGATTGGACTTCCTACCAATCCAAATACAATCGGAATCACAACCGGTATTTGAAACATAAATGCAATTGGCGTTAGCAATAAAATCAAAGCTTTGCCTGGTGCGAATCGAAAATAAAATGCATACAGCACAACAAATAAAATCAAAAATACGATAGCCATGCCAACTGACACTGTCACCACTTGAACGATTGTCACAATAGTAGCCAATATTACAATCATTGGCATCGGCAGCAACATACAAATCAAAGACAGCACGATGGTCATAATCGGATTGGCAATAATGTCAGAAAATCCAATATTTTGATTAATAAATATAAATGTCAACAATGCCAATACAAATTGAATTGTTTTATCCACAATCTTGGAATATTTGGCATAATACTTTGTCAGATATCCTTTCATCTCAAACAGTTTCTGCATCTTCATCCTCCTTCTCGTACATTTTCTCTAAGATCATCAGATTTTCTTTGAATTTCTTTACACGATGATATGCACGAGCATGTCTCCTTTTATAATATCTTTTTGCCGCAACCATGTATGTAATGAAAAGCACTATATAAATACTTGCAATCAAAATCCACAACGACAGCACTTGAATCTGCGTAAGCTCTACTGTCACCAGATCCCTTAGTGCCAGCCAAACTGTCGCCACTACAAGTCCATACGCTACGGTCATCCACAGTAAGGTCCACATGATATTCATACTAATATAATCTTTTTTATAAAAAGAAGTAATTTTTTGTTCTTCTTTTCCACCTTTTGTTTCATAATCAGCAAGCTTAATCATATGTTTCACTCGTTCTTCATTCAACATAAGCGTCACCTCTATACACACTACTCCTAATTTACATTATAGTATAACACATTTCTAGAAACCTTGTCCAATACTTATGGTCAAAAACCCACACTTTTGCAGTTAGTTTTGA
>JAXJXL010000075.1:0-6271 GCA_036307525.1 Faecalimonas sp. | reverse complement strand
GGATGTAACTGCCATCTTGCTTCCCGCATCACATTCTTGCAATAATTTAATTGTATCTGTTTTCTCCATAACACTTTACTTCCTTTCCATTTTTGTTAGTATATGGAGAAATCAAAATTTTACTCTTCTAATTTCCTCAATCAATGTAATATCTGCCGGTAACCACTCAACGTCACCCAATTCATCTCTTGTTAACCATCTCGCCGCCTCAGCCTCTTTTAATACAATCTCACCAGCTACAATCCTAGCCCAGAAACAGTCCATCGAAAGGTGAAAGGTAGGATAGTCATACTCAATCGTTTGAATCAATTCACCAACTTCAATATCCACTTCCAACTCTTCTTTTATTTCTCTAACCAGGGCCTGCCGAGGAGTTTCGCCAGCTTCAATCTTTCCCCCTGGAAACTCCCACATACCTTTAAATTCACCATAGCCTTTGGCCGTCGCGAAGATTTTATCACCTTCACGAATAACCCCTGCTACTACTCTAATCGTCTTCAAGTTTTCTCATTCCTTTACTTTTGATATACAGCTATCTTTGTGGCCTCCAACTTAAACGTAGCATCTGTTACAGGTCCTGAATAAATCTTAATGCTACATTCTCTGTTTTTAGAATTAAGATTATATACACGATAGATTAGATACTGGAAATTAGGATCCTTCGATACCTCTATTTCATTTCTTGACATTTCAAATCCATCAGCATATCTATCCTTTGAGGCCTTTACTTCGATATGCACTTCTCTTCCGTCCGTGTCCCAAGCACGTATATCATAACCCGCACCATCACCTTCCTCCTTAGAAACGTGAACAGGAAGCTTCAGCCCTTTTTCCTTAGCCTCTTCCGTTAAAATATCAAACACAATTTCCTCGCCAAGTGTTGCCGTCTTATCTTTTGAAGCCTGGACCTTTTTCCAATCCACTTTTCTTGCTACTCCGGTACGCTTCTTCGGCTTCTTACCATGAATAAGACCCTCATCCTCAAAGGTTATGCTAAAGCCTTTTGTAGAGGCATCTTCCATTTCCTGTACCTCTGCCTCTGTGAAATCCTCTTCCTTCGGAGAATCTAATGTTTCACCAACTGGAATACATCTTACATATTTCATGAGGTTTTGAAAATCTGTAAAGGAAATGGTATTCATTCCATACTGATTCCAAAAATGCTCCCATGTACCTGGCTTCTTTTTCTTGCTGTCCCACTCAAAGTTCTCTATAAATGAGTCACCCTGTTTTATTGGAGGATCGATGATAAATGCGTGAGAAATTGTAGCTACCACATTACCCTGGTCGTCTATTGGCTCAATCTTCTCAACATAACCGCCCCCGTAAATCTCAAATTTTCTATCCTTTGTAATCTTACCTGGGTGCCTGTTCAATACAAATGCCCCCACCTCAACTTTATTAAATTGTCTTGTGTTCCAGCCATACGAAGTGATATCGTCTTGGTACTTTAATGCACCATCAACCACCTTGCCATGGTCAAATATGAACGCCTGCTGGCCTTCAACTGCTTCTGGAAGAATATTAAAAACATCTGACATATAACTTACCTCCTATTTAATCGGAACATTTTTTTGTTCTGCGTTAATTTTAGCACATAGATTTTTATATGTCAACACCCAGAACTCAAAAATGTTCTGGGTGTTTTCAGAGAGTAGACATATGGTTTCCACATGGGTTGTAGGGGCAATAAAGATGCGACCTTTCTTTTCGATTTGTTGATATCAGCAAAATCGTTAACCACCTATTCGTTAAATTGTTCCAACAACTTAATAGAATTTAAATAATCAGTTTCTACATCGCTAATCGTTTTAGCTCTGTACTTCTTGTATTCATTCGTTGCCCTTTCTACAGCCTGCTTATGCGAAATAGTTCCATTTCCCAACAGCAACTGCTCACCACTCATTGTCAGAATACGATCCAAATGTTCTGCCCAGTCTTTCATAGTCATTACTTGCTCCCGCTCAGCTTGGCGCTCTGCAAAATCCAAATATCCCGATACAAGTTGACCCATTGCGCGAAGTTCTTTTTCGTCCAAATAATTTTTAGCAATAACCACTTCCTTTAATGTTGGTTGATTTCCGGCAAATGTTGTAAGTCCCATAAATTCTTTTTCTGCATCTGCTCTTGTATAAATTACTTCTGCTGCAGTTTGTCCATGAATTGCATAATGAATTTTATTCTGCACTTTTTTAAAAAACGTGATTGAAATTTCTGCCTTCGGATCATAATCAATACTCGTCGCATAGATTTCTAAAATTTGTCTATAAAATACTTTTTCAGATGCCCGGATGTCTCTGATTCTTTCAAGTAATTCCTTGAAATAACCGCCACCGCCTAAATTCTTTAAACGCTCATCATCCAAAGCAAAACCTTTTCGCATATATTCTTTTAAAATATTTGTGGCCCAAATTCTAAACTGCGTACCGCGTTTGGATTTTACACGATAACCTACAGATATGATTACATCAAGATTATAAAAATCGACATCATACACTTTACCATCTGTAGCAGTGTAGGCAAATTTTGCCCACACTGATTCTTTGACTAATTCGCCCTCTTTGAAAATATTTCTAACATGTTTGCCAATAACACTTCTATCTCTTTGGAACAATTCTGCCATTTGGTCAATTGACAGCCAAACAGTATCATCATCAAAAGTCGTTTCGATTTTTGTCAAACCATCTTCTGTTGTATAAATAATAATATTAGATTTTATAAAATCGTTCACTTTCCTACCTCCATAAATATTTTCTTCTCAAATATTCCGCATGTTCAGGCGTTATAATACCATCACTAATCTCAGCCATATTAATGCTTCCATACAATTCTCCCCATAAACAATCAATCAAACGAGAACCTTTTTGTAATGCCTCCTTGTATGCGTCAAGGTCATGCTGAAGATATTCCGGCAAACCATATTCATAAGAACGTTCACGTACAATTTGAACCTGTTGCATTTCTTCTTTTTCAATTATAACTGTTTCAATCAAAGATTCCATCGAAACATTTAAAACTTTTGCAATTCTATATAAAGTTTCAGCAGAGCACTTTTCGATACGACTTTTTCCGCTACACAAGTCATTCAATGTGGCATGTGGCACACCACTCAATTTCGCAACTTTATATTTTGTCATTCCTCTTTGTCTAATAATTATATTAAGATTCATTTTCATCACCACTTTTATTATATCGGTATACCGAAATAGTGTCAAGATGCATTCAAATATATAAAAACAGTTGCCGAGAAATCCTCGACAACTGCCATACACGATTTTCCTGACCTTAGGAAAATCGTTTTTTCAACCGCCTCGAAATGCACACGGTTAGAACCTTTATTTATTTTTCTGCATCTTTATTATTACCTCAACATGCACTGTCTGGCAGAACTGATCGCAAGCCACCGCCTTCACAACTCTATACCCTTTCGCCTGCATCATTTCCAAGTCTCTTGCCAGACTTGTCACTTTACATGAAATATAAACTATAGTATCCACGCCATAATCCAATATCTTCGGCAAAGCTTTCGGATGAATGCCATCTCTCGGTGGGTCCAGCACAATCACATCCGGTTTTTCCTCAATCTCATCCAGCACTTTAAACACATCGCCTGCTAAGAACTTACAATTGGCAATGCCATTGTGCTTTGCATTCTCATTGGCCGCTACAACTGCTTCTTCTACAATTTCCACACCAATTACTTTATCAGCAACCGGTGAAAGAATCTGTCCAATCGTTCCTGTTCCGCTGAATAAGTCATAAAGTGTTTTTCCTTTCATATCACCCAGATAATCTCTTACGGTACTGTATAAAACCTCTGCTGCTCTTGAATTCGGCTGAAAGAAGGAAAATGGAGTGATTTTAAATTCCATGCCAAGCAACTTTTCATAGAAATAATCTTGGCCATACAACACACGGGTCTCATCACTCTGTACCACATCGGATAAGGAGTCATTCAAAATGTGTAAGATACCTACAATCTTTCCCTCTAGCTCTAGCGCAAGCAAGGCATCCACAAGTGGTGTTAAATCGTAGTCCTCCTGTGTTGTTGTGACTAAGTTTACCAAAATTTCTCCAGAAATATCACCACGTCTTAACAACAAGTGACGCAGATATCCAACGTGCTGCATTTTCTTATAGTAAGATACATTTCTCTCTTTAAAATAGTTAAGCACACAAACAAGAATCTTTGTCATATCCTCATGCACTAA
Source organism: Faecalimonas sp. (assembly GCA_036307525.1). Taxonomy (GTDB): domain Bacteria; phylum Bacillota; class Clostridia; order Lachnospirales; family Lachnospiraceae; genus Faecalimonas. Next base: position 2,060 of record JAXJXL010000075.1, on the reverse strand, counting down.
TTTGCAGTCAAAAGCAGTCAGCACATCATAAGTGCTTCCCTTCTTATGTAAACCAAGAGACAAAGGTCCGTCTTTATACTCATCCCCAAAGGAAAACTCCATCTTGTTACGGTATGCGAATTCCTTCGGGCTTGCCTTTACGCCTTCAAATTCATAATCACCTATAATCGCTGCATCCAGAATTTCCTTTACCTGCTGCTCCTTCATCTTCATCTGGTCTTCATAAGACATGGTCTGGTACATACAGCCACCACACGCCGGGAAAATACTGCAAACTGGCTCTCTTATTTCAAGCGGTGACTTTTCCAGCACCTCCAAAAGACGACCTTCCGCCTTCCCTTTTCGCATCTTATTGACAACAAATTTAATCTTCTGCCCTGGCATTCCGTTCTTAACAATAACCTTATTTGCTTCTCCTTCTACCGATACAATTCCCTTGTTTGGAAACTCTACTTTTTCAATAAGCCCTTCGTAAACTTGTCCTTTTTTCATAGATAACAATCCTCCATATAGAGTCTGTCTCGACAGACTCAAAAAACTCGCTCGCGCTATCATCCGCGAGCGAGCTTTTCACCTCTGCGCATATTAGATTTCGTCTTCTTCCTCAAAATAATCGTCTTCGAAATCATCCTCGAAATCTTCGTCAAAATCTTCCAGATAATCCGGTGTAAAGAAACGATATACTGCATATGCAATTCCTGCAATTGCAACCACAGCGCCTACAATAGCAAGCATCCAAAGAATGGTCTTCTTAATCTTATCATCGTCTCGTTTCTGTAAAATCTCATTTAATTTTGTTGCAGAAATGATATCTTCAATCTTACTCATGATATACACCCTCTCTATTTTTTCAGTACAATTATATTATGTATATTATAACATCATTATACCGTTATTGTCATTAAACTTTCTGTAATTTTGCAAATCCGGCAAACATTTTTTTGGTGCCCGCATTGTCAAATGCAACCGTCACCTCGTAATCTCTTCCGCCTTCTACAATAGATGTCACAAGTCCTTCACCGAACTTCATGTGTTTTACACGGTCCCCAACCTCGTAATCAAGGCCTCCCCCCATTTTTACACCAAAGTTCTGGGCTGGTTTCATCGAAGAAAATGCCTGTGTTTTAAATGCCTGCTTTGCCTGAATATAGGCATTTGCCTTTACTACATCCATTTCTTCATGCTCTGATTTGACTTTATTTCCAAATAAATGCACTGGAATTTCTTTCAGGAAGCGGGACATCTTATTGTATTGCACTTCGCCGCGAATCATTCTGCGTCTTGCGCAGGTTAATGTCAAATTCTCCATTGCCCGCGTAATTCCTACATAGCAAAGTCTTCTTTCCTCTTCCAGCTCGTCTAAATCGCCCTCTGTCACTGTCATATAGCTCGGGAAAATACCATCTTCCATACCTACCATATATACTTCCGGAAATTCCAAACCTTTTGCACTGTGGATAGTCATAAGAACCACATAATCACTATTTTCATCCAAGCTGTCAATATCTGCAACCAAGGCCACCTCTTCTAAGAATCCACTTAAAGTTGGTGCCTCATCCTCACAAGCTTCCTCATAAGCTGCAATCTTACTTATAAGTTCATCAATATTTTCCTTGCGCGCCTCAGCCTCTTCTTTTCCTTCCTCCTCCAAGGTTTCCAGATAACCGGTATAATCCAGAATCTCCTGCATGAGTTCTGACACCAGCATCTTCTTTGCACTCTCTTTGAAATGCTCCATCAGAGCCACAAAAGAATCTAACTTGGTTGCCGCCTTCCCAATCCCCGGAATCATATCTGCCGTACGCAAAGCCTCATAGAAGCTGACGCCACGCTCGGCTGCATTGTCCTGCACACGATTAATGGTTGTAAGGCCGATGCCTCGCTTTGGCACGTTGATGATACGTCGAACAGCCAAATCATCCAACCCATTATCAATGGTTTTTAAATACGCCAGCAAATCTTTGATTTCTTTTCTGGCATAGAAATTGATGCCGCCAACTCTCTTGTACGGAATGTTTGCCGTGACAAATTTTTCTTCAAAAATACGGGACTGGGCATTG
>JAXJXL010000074.1:0-27533 GCA_036307525.1 Faecalimonas sp. | reverse complement strand
GAAAAATCCAGGGCAAATGTTTTAATTATTTTGGGACATTTTCAAAAATGGTTGACAGCATTCTGGAAAGAAACTTGTATTACCTGACGAATGTCATCATAATAGAAGCCTTTTCTAAGCAAATACTCACAGATTTTCTTCTTTTCTTTATCTGTACTGTCTTGAAACGAATAGTGTTTCTTTTCTGCCAAGTGACGGATTGCCTCAACGGCATCCTCAGAAGTGTAGCATTCCTCCAACGCCTCTGCGACAAGTTCACGGTTCACACCTTTTTGGCATAGTATTGCAGTCATCTCCTGTTTGCTCTTCGTTTTCTTTCTGCTTTCCACAAACCGCCGGGCATATTTCGCATCGTCGATATAACCAAAGGATTTTACATATTCTATAGTTTGCTCAACGACATCCTCTTCATATCCCTTCTGTTTCAGTTTCTGACGTAGCTGGACTTCTGTTCTATCCATATCTGTAAGCAGACTAAGTGCTTTTAATTTCGCCTGTTTCAGAACATCTTCCATCTTATACTTCCTATGCTTCCTCTGATTCTGTTGAAATCAAGTTATAATGTGCCCTTACCTTTGCTTCAATTTCATCCATAACTTCCGGATGCTGGCTCAAATATATCTTTGCATTTTCACGGCCCTGTCCAATCTTATCGCCATTATATGCGTACCAAGCACCACTCTTGTTCACAATATCTACATTTGCAGCAAGGTCTAGAATATCTCCTTCTTTTGAAATACCTTTGCCATACATAATATCGAATTCTGCCTCTTTGAACGGTGGAGCAATCTTATTCTTCACAATCTTAATTCTTGTGCGGTTACCAACCATTTCACCATTCTGCTTTAAAGTCTCTATCTTTCTTACATCCATGCGGACAGATGCATAGAACTTCAATGCTCTACCACCTGTTGTTGTCTCCGGATTACCAAACATTATTCCGACCTTTTCACGTAATTGGTTAATGAACACAACTATACAATTTGACTTACTGATAACCGGTGTTAACTTACGAAGCGCCTGCGACATCAATCTTGCTTGAAGTCCCACATGAGAATCTCCCATATCGCCATCAATTTCCTGTCTTGGCACCAAAGCAGCAACCGAGTCAATAACAATGATATCCATTGCACCTGAACGCACCATGGTCTCTGCAATCTCTAAAGCCTGGTCACCGCTATCCGGTTGCGAAATATATAGTTCATCGATATCAACACCAATATTTTTCGCATATACAGGATCCAGGGCGTGTTCTGCATCAATAAATCCTGCAATTCCGCCTCGTTTTTGTACTTCAGCAATCATATGTAGGGTTACCGTAGTCTTACCACTGGATTCTGGTCCGTATACTTCAATGACTCTTCCCTTCGGAACTCCGCCAAGTCCCAGTGCAATATCAAGGCTGAGCGAACCTGTAGGAACTGTCTCTACCGAAATATTCGCTCCGGCATCTCCCAATTTCATAACGGTTCCTTTACCAAAATCTTTCTCTAATTTGGATATCGCTGCATCCAGCGCTCTCTTTTTATCTTCATTTGCCATGTCTTAAATCTCCTCTATTAATTACGAACTTATGTTCGCTTTTCTACTTAATATACTATTATACTTGTTTTTAAATGTCAACTACTTTTTTGGGGGAATTATATAGATTTGGAAGGGTAAAGTTATCATAGCACAAAAAAGGAAGATATGAAACCCATATCCTCCTCATAGTTTTTAATATTTCTCAGCCACTTCACCACGTTTTTTATAAATGCTGTTTGCTGGAACAAATTCCCTCACCATAGAAAGCGGATAAATGTTAGTATGCTTTCCGATGACTGTTCCTGGATTTAACACAGAGCCACAGCCCACTTCCACTTCATCGCCAAGCATTGCCCCAAATTTCTTAAGTCCCGTCTCGATCGGTCCTTCTGGCGTTTTAACTGTTGTTAATGTCTTGTCAGACTTTACATTGGAAGTAATAGAACCTGCCCCCATGTGCGCCTTATACCCAAGAATGGAATCACCAACATAGTTGTAGTGTGGTACTTGCACCTTATTGAACAAGATTACATTTTTTAATTCTGTAGAGTTTCCTACCACAGCACCTTCTCCTACGATTGCATTTCCACGGATAAATGCACAATGTCTCACTTCTGCATTCTTCCCGATAATGGCCGGTCCGTTAATAAATGCGGTTGGTGCCACCTTTGCACTTTTGGCAACCCATACATTTTCCCATACCTTTTCATATTCATCCTCTGGCAATGTATTACCAAGCTCCACAATAAATTCCCCGATTCTTGGAAGTACTTCCCATGGATAAGTTACTCCTTCAAAGATATCTTTTGCAATTGTTTCCTCTAAATTATAGAGTGCTTTTACTGTTAATTGTTCCATCATAAATTCTCCCTCTTCATTTATAATAATTTACTATTTTATCGTAGCATTGTTTCAATTGATATTGGTTGTTAAGTCCTAACACACCGCTTGTTCGACTTGCGATAAAGTTTTCTAGCTTTACCATATATTCTTCGGATGTAATCTGTCCTTCTGCAACATAGGTAAGCCCTTTTTCCCAGCTGGCAGTTAGCTCAGGATTTAAAAGTGAACGAATAGAATGCTCCACCACATCGAATACCATTTCACCAAGTAGTGTAGGTGTAATAATCTGCGTTTTCCCATTCAAACTCAAATACTTAATATGAATAAGCTTCTTGAGAATCTCAGCGCGAGTTGCACTAGTTCCAATTCCACTACCCTTAATCTGTGCCCGAAGCTCCTCATCCTCGATTAACTGACCTGCATTTTCCATTGCAAGAATAATCGAACCTGAATTGTAGCGTTTTGGAGGTGTAGTTTCTCCTTCCTTTACTGCCAATTCCTGTACCGGCAATACAGAGCCATTCTGCACATTTTTCAAAAGTTCAAATAAGCCTGCATCTATTTCTGCTTCATTACCGGCACCAACCACTTTTAGATAACCTTCTTCCGCTAACACCTTAAAGTTTGAGAAAAATGATTCTCCACGCATTTGTGTTGTAATACTCATTTTATGATAAACAGCTGCCGGATAGAAGATGCTAAGAAATCTTCTCACAATCGTATCATACACCTGCTTGGCTTTTGCTGAAACGCTTGTCAAAGCAGAAAGTCCCTGACCGGTTGGTATAATTGCATAATGGTCCGTGATTTGCTTATCATTGACGTATTTGGTCTTTTCTAACCCTTTGTGGGTTCCAAACTGTAAGATGTCCTGCAAATATGGTTTTGCCATATCATACTTGGCCAAACCGTTTAAATTTTTTGAAATCTCCTTGGCTACTGCAGTTGATAGCACACGTGCATCCGTTCTCGGATATGTAACCAATTTCTTTTCGTACAATTCCTGCACAATCTTAAGCGTTTCATCCGGACTGATTTTAAACCGTTTGGAGCACTCATTCTGTAGCTCCGCAAGATTGTATAACAGAGGCGGCGCTTTCTTTTCTATTTTTTTCTCTACGGAGGCTACGGTGCATTGTAATGGTTGGACCTCACTCAAATAAGAAATGAGTTCCTCTGCCTTTTCCTTCTTCTTGAAGCCATTTTCCTTATATAAATCAAAGCTTTCAAAATAGCGGGAACCTTTTACACTCTTCCATTCTCCTTCAAATGTTTTTTCACCCAGTTGAATGGTACTTAACACTCGATAAAACGGGGTTTTTACAAAATCTCGAATTTCCCGTTCTCTTCGAATAACCATACCGAGCACACATGTCATAACACGCCCAACAGATAAAACTGTTCTGTCCGTGTTCATGAATTTAGAGATTGTATTTCCATACTTCAAGGTCAAAAGTCTCGAAAAATTAATTCCCATCAAATAATCTTCTTTCGCTCGAAGATAAGCCGACGCCGAAAGATTATCGTATTCTTCCAAATCCTTTGCTTCACGGATACCACGCAAAATCTCCTCTTCGGTCTGGGAATCAATCCAGACACGCTTTCGCTTCTTATCCTTCACTCCTGCCATCTGTTCTACTAGGCGATAAATGTACTCTCCCTCACGTCCAGAGTCGGTGCAGACGTAAATTGTCTCAACATCAGCACGGTTTAATATATTACTTACTATACGAAACTGTTTCTCCACATTTGCAATGACTTCATACTTAAAGTCTTTCGGAATAAACGGAAGGGTTTCCAAACTCCAGCGCTTATATTTTTCGTCATAAACTTCCGGATAACTCATGGTGACGAGATGTCCTACACACCAGGTCACAATTGCATTATCTGCCTCCAGAAAACCGTCCTGTCTTCTCGTATTCAATTTTAATGCTTTTGCAAATTCCTGGGCCACACTTGGCTTTTCTGCAATAAATACTGATTTACCCATATATGTTCCTTTACATCTCTTTTGCAATTCTCACAAAATACCGATTAGTATTATACCACAAAAAAAGAAAGGGCAAAAGCCCTTCCTTCGATTTCATTCTTATTTCGCCTGAATATATCCCTTTGCTGTTAAGGTCTCTGCACAGAGGATTGCGCCACCTGCTGCACCACGAACTGTATTGTGTGATAATCCAACAAATTTAAAATCATACACTTTATCTTCACGAAGACGTCCAACAGATACACCCATTCCGTTTTCGTAATCTACATCAAGATTTACTTGCGGACGATTGTCCTCTTCTAAATATTGAATGAATTGTTTTGGTGCACTTGGAAGCTCTAACTCTTGTGGAAGTCCCTTGAAGTTTACTAATTTTTCAATTAATTGTTCTTTCGTAGGCTTTTTCGCAAATTTTACAAACACAGCCGCTGTATGTCCATTTAATACAGGAACGCGGATACATTGTGTTGTGATAACAGGGCCTTCTGCTTTTACGATTTCACCATCAACAACCTTACCCCAAATACGAAGTGGTTCTTGTTCACTCTTTTCTTCTTCTCCACCAATGTATGGGATAATATTTTCCACCATTTCCGGCCAGTCTTTAAAGTTCTTGCCTGCACCTGAAATTGCCTGATATGTAGTTGCTACCACTTCTGTTGGTTCAAATTCTTTCCATGCTGTAAGTACCGGTGCATAGCTTTGAATCGAACAGTTTGGTTTAACTGCTACGAAACCTCTTGTTGTGCCAAGACGTTTTTTCTGAGCTTCGATAACTTCAAAGTGTTCTGGATTGATTTCCGGAACTACCATAGGAACATCCTTTGTCCAACGATGTGCACTGTTGTTAGACACAACCGGTGTCTCTGTCTTTGCATAGGCATCCTCAATAGCTTTGATTTCTTCTTTTGACATATCAACTGCACTAAATACGAAATCAACGCTTGCAGCTACTTTTTCTACCTCATTTACGTTGGCAACTATCAATTTCTTTACAGCTTCCGGCATTGGTGTTGTCATTTTCCATCGTCCGCCTACTGCTTCTTCATATGTTTTACCAGCTGATCTTGGACTTGCTGCTACTGTCACAACCTCATACCAAGGATGATTTTCCAATAATGCGATAAAACGCTGTCCTACCATACCTGTTGCTCCAAGAATACCAACTCTCAATTTCTTATCCATCGTTAAAACCCTCTTCCTGTATGTATGTTTTTCATAATATCTACAGATATTATAACAATTCTTATATTAATGCAAGTAATTTTCATATATTTTGATAACTTTTTCCATAGACTCCTTACTAGGTGCGCCAATGGTTGTGCGTTTATCCACGCAAGTTTTCATGCTAATTGCTTCATAGATATCTTCTTCGAATACTGGTGAAATCGCCTTGTATTCTTCTAAAGTCATATCATCAAGAGCAATATCCTTCTCGATACAATAAAGTACCAACTGTCCGACAATACCATGGGCATCGCGGAAAGCTACGCCATGATTTACTAAGTAATCAGCCGCATCTGTTGCATTTGTGAAACCATTCTTTGCACTATTTTCCATTACTTCTTTGTTGAATCTCATGGTGCGAAGCATGCCTGTAAATAATGCAAGACATCCCTTTGTGGTGTCAATGGCATCAAATACGAATTCCTTGTCCTCCTGCATGTCTTTATTGTATGCAAGTGGAATTCCTTTCATGGTTGTAAGAAGCGACATCAATGCTCCATATACACGGCCTGTCTTTCCACGAACAAGCTCCGCAATATCCGGGTTCTTCTTCTGTGGCATGATACTACTTCCTGTACTATAGGCATCGTCAATCTCCACAAAACGATACTCGTTGGAGTTCCAGATAATCACTTCCTCTGAAAAGCGGCTCAAATGCATCATAATTGTTGCCATTGCAGAGAGTAATTCAATCAGATAATCTCTGTCCGCAACAGAATCCATACTATTCAAGGTTGGTCCGTAAAATCCAAGCAAGTCTGCTGTCAGATTACGGTCCAGCGGATAGGTAGTACCGGCAAGAGCACCCGACCCTAACGGACAGTAATTCATGCGGTCATAAATGTCGGTGAGACGCAAGCGGTCTCTGTGGAACATTTCAAAATAGGCTCCCATATGATGTGCCAAGGTGATTGGCTGCGCCTTTTGCAAATGAGTAAATCCCGGCATAAAGGTCTCTGTGTTATCCTTCATAATCTGAAGTAACACTTTTAAAAGTTCTTTCAAAAGCTCGTCCAATGCATCAATCTCATCTCTTGTATAGAGCTTCATATCAAGGGCAACCTGATCATTACGGCTTCTACCTGTATGTAATTTCTTTCCAGCTTCCCCAATTCTATCAATCAGAGTTGCTTCTACAAAACTGTGAATATCCTCATATGTATCGGAAATTTCAAGTGTTCCGTCTTGAACATCCTTCAAAATTCCTTGAAGCCCGTCAATAATCTGTTCTTTTTCTTCCTCTGTTAAAATCCCTTGCTCTGCAAGCATGGTTACGTGGGCAACACTGCCTCTGATATCCTGCTCATAAAATTTTTGATCAAAAGAAATAGATGCATTAAAGTTGTAAACTAACTTATCTGTTTCTTTCGTAAATCTTCCACCCCAAAGTTGTGCCATGGTTAATTACCTCTCTCTTCGTTCTTTATTCTATCTCGTTGCGAAAATTCGCAGCCACAATAATCTTGTCTATATAGACCATACTCTTTCGATAATTCAATCGAGCGTTTATATCCATTCTTCTTTTTGAAATCGGATGGCAAATACGCTATACCATATTTGTCTGCCAATTTGTTTCCAATTTCATTTAACTTCTCTGCATTCTTTAACGGGCTAATAGTAAGTGTTGTTGTAAAATAATCAAACTCACCTTCCTTTGCCAGTTTCGCAGTTTCTTCCAAACGCAGGGCATAACACCCAAAACATCTAGCTCCGCCTTCTTTTAAGTTCTCCATACCCTTTGCCATGGCATAAAACTTATCACTGTCATATGCTCCTGCAAGGAAAGACACCGGATACTTTGTCGGCATATCATGAATCAATGTCTGCTGTTCCAATATGCGTTTTGTATATTCACCTTCCGGAAAAATATTTGGATTATAATAGAAAACCGTAATCTCAAAAAATTCAGACAAGTACTCCAAAACATAACTGCTACATGGTGCACAACAACTGTGCAACAACAATTTAGGAACTTTATGTTCCTGCTGTATCCGTTCAATCTTCTTTTCTAACTCTTTTTGAAAATTCATTTTATTCTCCACACTACACTGTAACAGTTTAGCCATGCAGCTCGAATCCGCATAGCTAAACTGTATGACACATTATACCCTTTTCTTTGCTGTCATTCAAGCACCGTTTCCATTTTTCTACATAAAATATATCATATGAGAGACATATCTCTCATATGATATACGCTCCGCAAGGATGTGCAGGGATTCGGATTGAAAATTAGTCAGCTACGCCGACCCGAATCCCGCACAAAGACTTGCGAGCAAGTCTTTATTTAAAATTTATAGGAGGTGTGTCATGGAAAACATTTTAGAGCTTCAAGATATCAGCCATTCTTATCATGGCATGGAGGGAGAAACAAAGGCACTCTCTCATCTGTCCTTCTCACTAAAGCAAGGAGATTTCATCAGCATTGTCGGTCCTTCCGGATGCGGGAAATCAACCTTACTATCGATTATTTCCGGTCTCATTCCTCCTGAAAACGGGAAGGTTGTTTTACGCGGAAATCATATCGGGTATATGTTACAAAAAGACCATCTTTTAGAATGGAGAAATGTTTACCGTAATATTATACTGGGACTTGAAATACAACACAAAATCACTCCCGACACAAAGGAGAAGGCATTAAGATTACTAAAACAATATGGTTTGGAGCAATTTGCAAATGCAAAACCTTCTGAACTTTCCGGTGGTATGAGACAACGCGTTGCCCTAATCCGTACCCTGATTTTAGAACCAGATTTACTTCTTTTAGATGAACCATTCTCAGCCCTCGACTATCAAACCCGACTTGCAGTGGGCGATGATATTGGGCAGATTATCCACAAAGAAAAGCGTACCGCCATTTTGGTGACCCACGATTTAGCGGAAGCAATCAGTCTGGGAGACAAGGTTCTTGTCTTAACAGAGCGACCGGGTTCGGTCAAAACCATCATTCCGATTCATTTTCCGGATGATAAAAATACGCCTCTGCTTCGCCGTAGCACAACAGAATTTAATGAATACTTCGATACCATTTGGAAGGAGTTGAACGTAGATGAGTAACGTTTCCCAAAACCAACGTGCGTTTTTAAAGAAACAAAAGCTGCATCGCCTGTTTGTACGCTGTTGCCGCATCTTAGTATTTGTAGCGTTTCTGCTTCTGTGGGAATTAACCACACACTTCGGAATCATTGATTCCTTTGTGTTTAGTAGCCCAAGCAAGGTCATTCTTTGTTTTTGGGGCATGGTTCTTGACAAAAGTATTTTTCTTCATATTGGCATTACACTCTACGAAACATTGGTTAGCTTTCTGTTGGTTACTTTATTTAGCATTTTACTTGCTACACTGTTATGGTTTAGCCAGAAACTTCTGGAGATTACCGAACCCTTCCTTGTTGTGCTGAACAGTCTTCCGAAATCTGCACTTGCACCTTTGTTAATTGTGTGGCTTGGTGCCACTCCTAAGACCATTATTGTGGCAGGTATGTCGGTAGCAATATTTGGAAGCATTATGAATATGTCTACCAGCTTCCGCGAAGTAGACCCTGAGAAAATTAAATTGGTTTACACCTTGAGAGGCACAAAACTTCAAGCTCTTACAAAGATTGTCATTCCAAGTTGTATTCCTGCCATTGTCAGCAACATGAAGGTCAATATTGGACTTTGTCTGGTTGGTGTGGTGATTGGGGAATTCCTAGCTGCCAGAAATGGACTTGGATATTTGATTATCTATTCCAGCCAGGTCTTTAAAATGGATTGGCTTTTGATGTCGATAGTAATACTGTGTATCTTGGCGATGGGGTTGTACGCACTGATTAATTTGGTTGAGAAACTGTATCAGAAACGGTTTTAGACACTACAAAAAGCGGTTGTGGTCACACTGCAACTGCTGTACATAATTTGTTTGAGAACTTGACAGAAATTCCCATTGATAGTATTATTTTCATGAGAATGCATATCTTTCGAAAGTGAGGAATGTACATATGTCAAATGAACATAAAGACCAAATTAGAATTGTACAGGAGACGGTAGCCGGCAAAGAGATTACTTTTGCACATGTAATGGGCGGTCCGGATCCAATTATATATCAGAAACTTGGTTTGAATCCACAAGTAGACTACGGCTCTTCCGCTATTGGAATTATGAATATGACTCCACCAGAATCTGCTGTTATCGCATCTGATATTGCAGTGAAAAGTGGAAATATCTATCTTGGATTTGCAGACCGTTTCACAGGAACTTTAATCATAACCGGAGAAATTTCTGATGTAATGTCTGCCATGAATGAAATTGTGGAATACTTCCGTGATTCCTTGGAATATGTAGTCTGCAAGGTTACAAAGAGATAGGACGTGCTGCTATGACTCGAATTACAAAGGAACAACTTTTAGAAAAAATTTTTGAAGATGACTATGAACAGTTAATCGGCAAAAAGTTACGCATAACACGTGTGCGTGTTCCTGGAAAGGAAATCTGTCTGGCCCATATTATTAATCCGTCAGACCCTATCATCTATCAGAACCTAGCCTTGCATATCGGCGTTCATGAAGGGGAAGACCATACAGGTGAAACACTTGGTCTCATCCGGTTTACGCCATGGGAGGCTGTTGTGGTGGCTGCCGATGTTGCAACAAAAAGCGCAGACGTACAAGTCTGTTTTATGGACCGCTTCTGCGGCTCTCTTATTATTTCAGGAAAGTTAGCGGATGTACAATCTGCTGTAGAATCAGTAGTACAATTCTTTGGAGAAGAATTAGGATTTACAGTTTGCAAAATCCATAAAAGTTAAATTAAATTAGGTGACTTATGAAAAAATTGTTTTTGATGGGAAGAAGTGAAGCCGGAAAAACCTCTCTTACACAGGCTTTAAAAGGTGAAGAACTTCATTATGTGAAAACTCAATATACCACGACTGAAGATAATACCATCGACACTCCGGGCGAATACGCCGAATCCAAGCGCTTTAGTGTTGGATTAGCCTGCTTTTCCTTTGAAGCGGACGTTATCGCACTTGTACAGGCTGCCGATGAGCCTTTCAATGTGTTTAGTGCCAGCCTTCGCTCATTTATCTTGCGTCCCCTAATTGGTGTAATCACCAAAATTGATTCACCTTATGCGAATATTCCGATGGTGAGACAATGGATGGAAAATGCCGGTTGTGAACGCATTTTCTTAATCGACAATACTACCGGCGAGGGAGTAAAGGAACTGATAGAGTACTTAGAGGAAGATTTACCACCACTCACTATGGAACAGGCGAAATTCAAACAAGACCTAGGGTTATGTGAATGGGACCCACTTCCGGAGGGTGTTGAGTATCCAGAGGGACTATAGATTATAACGCTCTATAACAAAAGCAGCTGCGAAATCGCAACTGCTTTTACTTTACCTATTTAAAGCTCACAAATCCATAGCTTTCTAATATCTGAAAGAACTTTGCCAGTCTCGGATATAAAGGTTCTGCCTTCTCCCCAAACTGTTCTTTTACCTGTACCCCCAGTTCGATGATATTTTTTTTACCATCAATCAGCGGCCAAACAAAGCTTCCATTCTCGTCCAGATGTACCTGTGTGTATTCTGGTTTTTTCAAAAGCTTCTGTGTGATTTTCTTCATAAGACCTGTGTTATGCACATATAAGGTAACCTTACCCTTTTCATCTGCATCCCATCTTAAGCCTTCCTGTCTTACCGGAATGTTTTCCAAGTAATTCTCATTTATTGCTTCTTTCTTTTTTGCCATCACAAAATACCTTACGCTTTTTTGCCACGTTTTTTCCAGATTGTGAACTTCAGTAAGCATAAAATCATGAGACCAAATACTACTAAGCTAGCAATGTTGGAAACTGCTGATGGAAGCTTTAGTAAACCACTAATATCAAGTGCACTGTCTACGCCTACTACTGCTAACACTGCAAGAAGGATACCTACAAGACCTTCACCTGCAATCATACCAGAGCAGTAAAGAATACCATCTGTGATAATTTCTTCTTTTTCCTTTTCTTCCTTCTTCATCTTATCGAAGAATAGACGAATGATACCACCAACCATGATACATGCATTCAATTGTACCGGTAAGTAAACACCGATTGCAAACGGAAGAACCGGAATACCTAAAAGTTCAATCACCACTGCAAGACAAACACCTACAAATACAAGTCCCCATGGAAGGTTGCTGTCCATAACACCTTCGATAATCATTTTCATCAAAGTTGCCTGTGGTGCACCAAGTTGTTCAGAACCAAATCCCCAAGCTGCATCCAAAAGATAAAGAACTCCACCAATTGCAAATGCAGATGCAACAACACCAATCACTTCACCGATTTGTTGTTTTCTTGGTGTAGAACCAAGTAAATAACCTGTCTTTAAATCCTGTGATGTATCACCAGAAATAGCCGCTACGATACAAATAATAGAACCAATTGCAATAGCTCCCTGCATACCGTGTGCACCTACATCACCTGTAATCTTCAAGATTAAAGTTGCAATAAGCAATGTTGCAATGGCCATACCTGATACTGGGTTATTTGAGCTTCCTACTAAACCAACCATTCTGGAAGAAACAGTTGCAAAGAAGAAACCGAAGATAACTACGATGATTGCACCAACTAATGTTACAGGAATTGCCGGCACTAACCAAACAAGTAATGTTAATACTAAAATTGCACCAAGAACAAGCTTCATATTCATGTCTCGTTCTGTACGTTTGGTAGATGTAGAACCTACACCACCCTTTAAACTCTTCATCGCATCCGCAAATGTAGTAACAATAAGCGGAAGTGACTTCACCAAACTAATAATACCACCTGCAGCCAAAGCGCCTGCTCCGATGTAGCGTATGTAGCTACCCCAGATTCCGCTTGCCCCATCTGCTGCAAAGATTTCACCAATTGTTTCTGTACCCGGATATAGAATCGCCTCACTACCAAAAAGTACAATCAGTGGAATTAATACCATCCAGCTCACTACACCACCGGCGAACATATAAGAAGAAATCTTTGGTCCACAGATGTAACCTACTGACATAACAGCCGGATAAATCTGAGTCCCGATTTCACCTGCAAAACCTTTAAAGCGAAGTGATACTTCACTTGGAACTGCTTTCAATCCGTCAATAACTAACTTAAATGCACCTGCAATACCCATACCTGCAAATACGGTCGTTGCATTTGCTCCGCCTTCTTCACCTGCAAGAAGAACTTCTGCACAAGCCTGTCCTTCCGGATATGGCAAAATGCCATGTTCTTTTACAATCAGGGCATTTCTAAGTGGTACCATAAAGAACACACCTAGGAGACCTCCAAGCAATGCAATTGTTGTAATTTCAATGATGCCCGGTTTTTCCATAACGCCTTCTGCTGCCCATAGGAACAGTGCAGGCAATGTAAAAATAGCACCTGCTGCAAGAGACTCACCTGCAGAACCAATTGTCTGCACTACGTTACTCTCTAAAATCGAGTTTTTCTTCATAATCACACGGATAACACCCATAGAAATAACGGCTGCTGGAATCGACGCTGATACAGTCATACCAACACGTAGTCCAAGATACGCATTTGCTGCACCAAAGATTACTGCTAGGATAATACCCATAACGATTGAAGTAACTGTTAATTCCGGAGTGATTTTTTCAGCCGGAATATAAGGTTTAAATTCGTTTTTATTTTCCATCGTAAACCTTTCCTTTCTTGTCATTTTATTTGTACACTTTATCGCAACAACGCAACAAAGTATTCGAATTATTATAACACAGAATATGTTCTACTGTCATTATATTTTTTATGGAAAATGCTTGTTTTCTGCTTGCCTTTTTGTATAATTTGGTTTGCTTGTTTACCTTGTGGGTATAATAATACATAATTTCACTTGATATACCCATTTTCTGTTTTTTTATATCAAAAAACCGTCTGTTTAACTTGAAACTTTCTATATAATTTGATATATGACTTGAAAATACCCAGAATTTTTCAAAATCCTGGGTATAGAAACCATAAATGGGGCGCTTCTTAGAAATATGCATGATAACTGCAACTACTTTCAAGCATTTATCTTATTCCACTACAACCACGCCATCTTCTTTGATAGTAATCCTCATTCCGTCCTTCACATACTCTAAGAACTCGTCTCCCAGACAGTCAACTACTGGCATAGAAATGTTATCCAGCCATACATCTGCCAGGATTGCTCCCGCCGCTGCAAGGGAATCAATGTGGTTTGAGAATAACAAACAAGCAGGAACTCTCTCCATAGCACACGCACAATATAACACCATACCACCTGTGGTAGAACCAATTGTCTGTGGCAGGCATAGAGCCTTTCCTAAGATTGATTTGCCATACAAATCTTTATTATTCTGATCACCTACTGTTACTGTCTTATCACCAAACTGTAATGCTTTCTGAAGTGAAGCCAACGTATTAAATCCTTCATGAGTAACGACTGCTTCTGCTGTCACAGTCCCCGGTGTTACTACACGTCCTTTAAATTCTCTCATATCTATTTGCCTCCCTTCGTAATCTGTACTAGGATTTCATCATCCGTATAATAACGAGATGTTGTATATGTACGCAATTTGTTGGATGAAGTAATAACAGGCATCTTTGCACATAATGGATTATTCATATACATCAACGGACAAATATAAGATACGATAACGCCTGTTTTCTTTAATCTCTCGGCATACTCCGTTTGTTCAAATTCTTTCAGTACTGCAGGTGCTGTTGTAAATACCGTTGGAATCACAACCTTGCTGTTACCTGCTTCTTTAAGTGCCGCCTCCACGCGCTCTGTCCATGTTTTCAATTGTTCCAATGTCATATGTGGGCATCCCATAAAGCAAAGTTTCGGTTTTGCATCTTTATTCTTCCAGATAACCGGATAATTATTTTTTACACGTTCCAACTCAGCATCATCAATCACATAAACCTGTGCATTTTCTTTGATTAAATCTTTGCCTAATTCCTTCGCTTCCGGGGTCAGATTATCAATGTGATATAATCCAACAGCACCGTTTGATGCTGTAGCCGCACCAAAGTCCTTCAGATAAGAACAGGTTGCTTCGTCTAATTCTGTTCCAATCCATTTATCAAGACCTACGATGTAAGGAACATCTTCCATCACCTTCATACCGATTGCAGAGCCAAGTAATTGCGCCTCCGGTTTTTTCTCGGTCTTAATTTCAATAATCCAAGATGCCTTTCTTCCTTCATCTGTAAGAAGACCAAAATATGGCACATATCCCAAAACAGAACCCATGATATCCATGATACCCGAGTTACGATTACAACGTGCACCGAGAACAGAGTTCGCGTATACAACCGCAGAAGATTCTGCCCAACTAAGCACCTCTCCTTTTTTCGGAAGGTTTCCTACTGCATCCATGTAGCAAGCACAAGTGAATGCATCCTTTTCCATAAGTCCAAGTTTGTTTAACTGGTCTTCATAGAAATCCTGTTTTGAATACATAAATTTATTAAAAATCAGTTTCTGCAAAAAGTTTGCTGGTACCTTTGGGTCAAGTGGGCGTGGGTCCACTGAGAATTTTTGTTTGGAAACCGCATCTGCTTCCAATAATTGATTCATCAAATCATACACCGGACCAAGCATCTTAAGTCCAAAAGAAGTAACCAAGTGATTGTATTCTGACGTAACCGGTACCATTTTTTCTGCACCAAACGCTTCACCATACATCACCAATGTTTTCATAACCTTGGCTAAGGTTTCCCCCTGCGCGCCATCTAATATGGCTTGTTGTTCATCTGTTAATTTCATCATAACTTATCATCTCCTAAAGTTTCATTGCAACGTCCCATGCGCCCCAGATAACAGTACGCAGGTTTCCAACCTTCTTCGCGTCACCGATTACATGCACGTGTTTACTCTTCGGCGCAAGCGGTGCCGGATTGTATCCTACAGAAAGGATTACGCTGTCCGCATCAATCTTAAATGTCTTACCTTCCTTGTCCTTCAGAGTTACGCTATCATTATGAATCTCAGAAAGCGAGGTTTCCAAATATACAGGGACATTGTTGGTCTTGAAGAAGTCACGCAGATAACTGGTGTTCGCAAGGCAAATGCCAGGAGTCGTAATTAAGTCATCTTGCATTTCCACGATTACAGGCTTTTTGCCATTCAAATACAATTCATACGCAATTTCACAACCGGTAAGACCACCACCGATAATAACAACGTTTTCACCAACTTCTTTGTTGCCAAGGAGATAATCTACGGCTTCTACAGCTGTATCGGCACCCTTAACAGGAATTCTCTTTGCCACTGCACCGGTTGCCACGATGATTTCGTCGGCATCAAGGGTACTTACATCGGTGATTTCTGTGTTCATATTCACGGTGATAGGATATTTCGCAAGTTCACGAATGTACCAAGCAATGAGTGCCTTATCTTTTTCCTTAAAGGAAGGAGCTGCTGCAGCAACAAACACACCGCCGAGCTTATCACTCTTTTCATATAGCGTTACACTATGTCCTCGCTTTGCGCAAGCGATGGCAGCTTCCATACCACCGATTCCGCCACCGATGACTGCAATGGTTTTCTGCTTTTTGGCAGGCTCTAGGTGATATTTCTTCGATTGCATGGTTTCCGGATTCAGCGCACAACGGGAAAGTCCCATGGTATCCTTAAGATCCTGTGTATTCGCGTGTCCCTTAGACGACGAGAAGTTAAAGCAGCCGCTATGACAGCAGATACAAGGCTTGATATCTTCTAGTCGGCCCTCGATAAGCTTCGTTACCCATTCAGGGTCTACAAGAAATTGACGGGCAATACCAACGGCATCTATACTACCATCAGCAACCGCCTGTGCACCAACTGAAGCATCCATTCTACCTGCACAAACAACAGGAATATCTACAAATTTCTTAATATGCGCTACATCCTCAAGGTTGCAGTTCTCAGGCATATACATAGGCGGATGAGCCCAATACCAAGAGTCATATGTACCATTATCAGCATTAAGCATGTCATAACCGACATCCTGCAGATACTTTGCGGCCTTTTCGGATTCTTCCATGTTGCGGCCGACTTCCGTGTATTCTTCTCCCGGCATTGCTCCGTAGCAGAAATCCTTTAATTTAGATTCTACAGAGTAGCGGAGTGATACAGGATAATCCTTTCCACAAGCTTCTTTAATCGCCTTAACAACCTCTGCCGCGAAACGGTAGCGATTTTCAAAACTTCCGCCGTATTCATCGGTACGCTTATTAAAGAATTCTATAGCAAACTGATCGAGTAGATATCCTTCATGAACAGCATGTACCTCCACACCGTCAACGCCTGCTTCCTTGCAAAGCTTAGCAGTTTTCGCAAAGGCCTCAATGATTTCATGTATCTGCTCTACTGTCATTTCCGGACACTCAATATCGTGTGCCCAACGTGATTTTTGAGCAGATGGTGAAGCCAATTCATGGTTCGTGTCAATAACCGGCTTAATGAGCGTACGAGTGAATTTGTTTTTATGCAGGGGTGCTATAAGCTCGGTGATTGCCCAGGAACGTCCCATACCTGCTGTTAATTGAACAAACAGCTTCGCACCTGTTTTATGGATTTCATCCATATAATCTTTGAGTTCTTCGAACATTTTCGGGTTTTGCCAAAGCCATTTTCCCCAGAAAGTATCGCGCAAAGGTGCAATACCAGGGATGATAAGACCTACGTTATTTTTTGCTCTTTCAAGGAAATGATTCGCTGCTTCCTTGTCAAAATGACAGCCAGTAAGTTCAAACCACCCAAACAGAGATGTGCCACCCGTAGGACATAAAACAATGCGATTCTTGATTTCCACATTGCCGACTTTCCAAGGCGTAAACAATGCCTCGTATTTTTGTTCTGTCTTTTGCATAATAAATAATTCCTTTCATTTTTTTCGACAAAAATTATTACATTTATTATATCATATTTATATGCTTTTTCCACTAAAAAATCCCGAAGTGAATGTTTTCACTCCGAGATTCATTTTTACATTTCCTCTGCTAATTCATAGATCAGCTTCTCCGTCTTTTCCCAACCAAGACATGGGTCCGTAATGGACTGTCCGTATGTGCCGCAAGTCGCAGGCTGTGCTCCATCTACAATGTAGCTTTCTATCATGAGTCCTTTTACCAAAGAACGAATATCCTTGTTCACGCGGCGGCTATGCATAACATCCTTACTAATGCGGATTTGCTCTAAGAATTTCTTATTTGAGTTTGCATGGTTTGCATCAATCACAACACTCATATTCTTTAAGTCTTTGCTCTGATAATAATCATAGACCTTCATCAAATCTTCATAGTGATAATTGGCAATATTCTCGCCCTGTGCATTCATGCCTCCACGAAGAATTGCATGGGCATATGGGTTGCCTGTGCTTTCCACTTCCCATCCTCTGTAAATGAAGGTGTGACCACTTTGCGCTGCAGTGATGGAATTCATCATAATCGACAAATCCCCGCTGGTTGGGTTCTTCATCCCCACTGGCACATCGATTGCACTTGCTGTCAGACGGTGTTGCTGATTTTCAACGGAACGAGCGCCTACTGCCACATATGCTAATAAATCAGATAAGTATCTGTAATTTTCCGGATATAGCATTTCATCAGCACAAGAAAAACCGGTTTCGCGAAGGGCTCTCATGTGCACCTTTCGAATTTTAGTGAGTCCTTCTAACATATCAGAATCATGAAGTGGATCCGGTTGATGAAGCATCCCCTTGTAGCCGGCTCCTGTAGTTCTCGGTTTATTCGTGTAGATTCGTGGGATAATAATAATTTTGTCTTGTACCTTGTCTTGTACCGGACGTAACCTGTTAATGTAATCCATTACAGATTCTTCATAGTCCGCCGAACATGGTCCGATGATTAATAAGAATTTATCACTTTCTCCTGATAATACTTTTTTAATTTCCACGTCACGTGCTTCAAAATCTTCACGCATTTTATCAGTTACCGGATACATGGCTTTTACTTTCTTTGGTATCGGTAATTTTCTTTTGAATTCACAATTCATATCTATTTCCTCCGTCTTATACTTCTCTCGTCACATGAATCCCCAATGTTTCTATCATTTCAAAATAGTTTGGGAAGCTCTTTTTCACAGCCTCAGCGCCTTCAATCACGCCACCGGTAATGGTACAAAGGGTTGCCATTGTCATTGCAATTCGATGGTCATTATGGCTACTCAATGCCTTCTTCGGCTGTTGCAAGGTTCCTGGATGAACAATGATTTCATTTTCCATCACATCCACCCGAATACCGAACTTCTTCAGTTCCTCCGCCATCACTACCCCGCGGTCACTTTCCTTGATTTGCAAACGTTTTGTACCTGTAAACTTTGCTCCATGTAAGCTCGCTGCCATTCCAATTAAAATCGGTCCCAAATCCGGACACTCTGCAATATCTATAACCGGATTATCTTCTTTCAAAACTTCATAATACTTTTGATAAACCTGGTCGCCTTGCAAGCTATCTGTTCGCAATCCATTTACATTTACGTCTCCTCCAATCAAGTTGAATGCATCCAAAAATGCTGCATTTGAATAGTCACCTTCTACAGCTACATTTTTCGCCTGATAGACTTGATTTCCTTTGATATAAAATACATGTCCCTCTTGTCTGATTTCAATACCAAACGTATCAAGTGCCTCCAATGTCATATCTATGTATGCCTTGCTTTCAATCGGTGGTAGAACTTCCAATACACTATCTTCCGCCAATAATGGTAGTGCATACAAGAGCCCCGTTATAAACTGGCTACTGATATTTCCAGGTACTTTATAATGAGTCGCTTTCAGTTGTCCTTCCACTTTAAGACCCATCTCGCCTTTTTCAAATACGATGCCTTGTTCCTTGCAAATGTCTTCATATATACCTAGCGGGCGCTCAAACAAACGCTTTGCACCAATAAATTCTGTAGCACCTCCACCTGTCAAGACGAGGGGAATAAAGAAACGCAATGTACTTCCGCTTTCCTTGCTATCCAGTGCTTGCTTCGTCTGCAATTTCTTACCGCCTGTGCCTTTCATAATAACCTTACGGTCTTCCATGGTATATTGTCCACCAAGTGCTTCGAGGATTCCAAGCGTCGCCTTAATATCTTCACTCAGGTCAATGTTTTCAACAACCGATGTTCCATCAGAAAGTCCTGCGCCCATCAACATACGGTGAGCCATACTTTTCGATGGTGGAGCAAGGATTGGTCCTTTCGCCTTGCCCGGTGTAATTGTCACTCTCATATTAGTTCTCTCCCAAAAGCCAGTCTGTTCCGAAACGTACTGCCAACATGTCAGCAAGTACAATTGCTGTCATACTATCCACTACTACTCTAGCACGAGGAATGATTGCAGGGTCATGTCTTCCATGAATCTGAAGTATTTCATTTTCCATGGTTTCTATATTTACAGTTTCCTGCTTCTTATAAATAGATGCAGTCGGTTTTACTACCGTTTGGAAGCGAATCGGCATTCCGTTTGTAATACCACCGTTGATTCCGCCGTTGTGATTTGTCTTTGTCACCACTTTGCCATCTTTGACCTCAAATGCATCATTGGCCTCACTGCCCTTCATATCTGCAAAGTGGAAGCCTTCACCAAACTCCACGCCTTTGACCGCAGGCACACTAAATAGTGCATGTGCAAGCATACTTTCCATGGAATCAAACCAAGGCTCACCAACGCCGGATGGAACACCGGTTACAACGGTTTCCAAAACACCGCCGACACTGTCGCCTTCCTCCGCCGCACTTACCATAAGGCCATGCATTTCTTCCGCTGCTTTCTTATCTAAAACCGGGAATATTTTATTGTTTAACTCAGCAATATCTGACGCGTAATCTTCGAAGCCCCTATCCTTGATCGACCCACATTTTTGAATATGACTTCCAATATAAATACCTTTGTTCTGCAGTGCTTTGATTAGAATTGCACCAACAGCTACAATCGGAGTTGTGATTCTTCCTGAAAAATGACCGCCACCACGGTAGTCTGCAAATCCGTGGTACTTCTCGATTGCGGTAAAATCTGCATGTCCAGGGCGCATCAGGTTCTTTGTTTTCGAATAATCCTTGCTCTTTGTGTTGCTGTTTTCAAACAGAATGCAAATCGGGGTTCCAGTAGTTTTTCCTTCAAACACACCACTCACAATGTGGGGTTCATCTGTCTCTACTCGCTGGGTAGAAATCTTTCCCTGTGGTTTACGAAGTTCTAACTGCTTACAGATAAACTCCATGTCAATCTCAATACCAGGTGCAATGCCGTCAAGAACTGCACCTATCTGCTCCCCGTGACTCTCGCCAAATAAGGTTACTGTAATATTATTTCCAAATACATTTTTCATGTTCTAAAACTCCAATCTTTCGAGCACCTCTTCCATCGGCCACTCTTCAATACTTCCTTTTCCAATTTCTGATACGAATACAACCGAACAATTACGGTTGCTTGCCTTTTTATCGTGAAGCACCGCTTCTTTTACCTCTTCCAGATTAAAGGAATAAAATTCCGGAAGTTCAAAACCTAAATTTTCATAAATCTCACACAATTGTTCCTGCACTTCCTCACTGCTCATATAAAGCATACCAAGCGCTACGCATTCGCCATGCAAATATCTTCCATGAGCTGCACTTTCAAATCCATGACCAATGGTATGACCAAAATTTAAGATTTTACGTAGATGACTTTCCTTCTCATCCTGCTCCACCACATATTTTTTGACCAATAAGGCTTTCTCAATAATCAGGTCCAGATTTTCTTTCCACCTACAGGAACTGTCACTGGCAGTTCCTTCCGGATACTTTGGTAATCCATCGTTCAAAAACAAATTAAATAATTCTTTATCGTTAGTCGCACCCATTTTGATTGCCTCAAATAAGCCGTTCACAATCTGACGTTCCGGCAAGGTATCCAGTGTATCCGGGTCAATCAATACTGCCTTCGGCTGATAAAATGCGCCAATAACATTTTTGATTCCCGCCAGATTCACGGCCGTCTTACCACCAATTGAAGAATCTACCTGTGACAATACGGTTGTAGGTACGTTGTAAAAATCGATACCACGCATATAGAGGGATGCCACAAATCCACCGAGGTCTCCAACTACTCCACCACCTACTGATACCACACAGTCTTTTCGACTAAATTGATATTTTAACATATCTGTTAGAATCTCTTCTGCTGTCTGTAGCGACTTACTTCCCTCTCCCTGTGGAACGACTTTTATGTACGCTTCCTTGCTTTGCCCCGCTATTTTCTCAGCATATTTAATTGGAACACCCTCATCTGTGATAATCAACACTTTGCGGTCTAAGTTTAATAATTCAGACGCTCTATTTAGGTTTCCTCTTTCCAGTTCTATGTTATAGCTGTTTTTTCCTAATTCCATGCGAATCATTGGCATTTCCTACCTTCTTTTTAAACTTTGTTTCCATAAAGCAAAGAACCGGTACTTGTCAGTCAAATACCGGTTGAAATTTGTCTTTAATTATAGCACTCTGGTTTTGTTTGTCAATATGCTTTAAGGCTTTAAAGTGAAAAAGTTTTTAATCAAAGTTTTTCTTGACTTTGCCACCTTTTACAAGTATACTAAAGCATGTGGCAAACGTCACTTGCCGAAATGGCTCAGTTGGTAGAGCGACGCATTCGTAATGCGTAGGTCGTGGGTTCGAGTCCCATTTTCGGCTGTAAAAAAGACTGTTATTTAAGTAATATAACTTTACTTTATAACAGTCTTTTTTGTTGCTTCACAAACATTTACCCCTTCACATACGCCACTTTAATCATCTGAAAAAATATCTTTTCTCATACTGATTGTATGACTTGCATTCCTACTTCTGTTACTTAAATTTTCCACAAATCCATTTTTCTTATAAAACTCAGGTGTATTCTCGTCATATTCAATATCTGCATCGACAGTAATAAATCGACATGCTATACCTAATTTGTTCATTTCAAAAGCATATGCTCTGGCCAAGTCCAACATAAAGGAACCATATCCTTTACGTTTTACAATATCACTTAGCCCTTTATTTACTGCCAATTTCCCAATTTTTAGTGCAGCAATAGAAGCATAGGGTACTTTCCCTATTTCATGCATATCCTTTTCTTCAGTTGTTAATTTAATGGAATCTGCTGATAATGTCATATAAGCAATCAGCTCATCGGTGTACTTATGTACTAATAGAAATGTTTTACTAATATTCAGATTTGAAAATAGCTTCGCTTTATTAAGAAACTCATTGTATTCTTCAATCTTACTGTCAAACAAATAATGTGAGATATCTTCTATCTCATCAACAGAAAATAATCTCACATTTTGTTCAATATCTAAAAGGTCTTTCTCTTTTAAATAATTCATCTTTGTCGAATACCGGCTAGGATATTACACAGTAGATTATTTCTTTTTTGAGCTTCTTTTGTAGGGGGCTTTATTTGCGAAACCAACTTGGCTGAATCTCGCTTATTCAATACCGGAGTGGCTTGAATAGGTTTAATTATTGTCATAATATCCACCTTCTTTCTTTTTTATTATATGTTTAGTATAACACATGACTCATCTTGTTTCAATCGCAAAACGTGATTTTTTAATCGTTTTCCTTCACATGCACCACAACCTGATTAAACGGAATTTCAATTCCATTTTTATCCAAGGTTAACTTAATATTCTCTGTCAATCTCCATTTTGTAGTCCAATAAGCATCTTTCTCCACCCAGCCACGTGCACCAATCACCACTGAGCTATCACCAAGATTGTCTACAAATACATGGATACCTTCTTCTTTTAAGATATCCTCGTCTGCACGGAATAACCCTTCTATTAATTCTTTTGCTTTTTTCAAATCAGCATCATAAGAAATGCCAACGGATAAATCCAATCTTCTCCTATCCTGCGCGGTTACATTTGTAAGACTTGTATTTGCAAGCGTACCATTTGGAATAATAACTGTTTTGTTATCAACGGTTAACAGCTTTGTATAGAAAAGCTGAATTTCTTTTACGGTTCCTTCACGGCCTTTATTGTCTTCTACAATATAATCTCCCACCACAAATGGCTTTAATACTAAGATGAGGACTCCACCTGCAAAGTTTGACAAGCTTCCCTGCAAGGCTAAGCCAATTGCGACACCACAGGATGCAAGTGCTGCCGCTACCGAAGTGGTATCTAAGCCAAACTTACTTCCAATGGAGAAAATCAAAATCGCATATAAAAGAAATTTCACAAGTGAATCAACAAACTGACGAACACCCTTATCCACATTTCCTTTTTCCATAGAAATACGAATGATTTTGCGTATCCATTTAATAATTTTGGTACCTATCCAAAATACTAGTAATGCAAGCACCACGCCTATTGCAAAATCAATCAATTCCGGAATTTTATCGCTTATGTACTTTGTTAATCGATTAATTTCATTTTCCACAATCTTTCCCTCCTACTATCCTATCAAGCTACTTCAATGCCATAAATGCCGCCAAGCTACCTCTCTCACCTTTCGTTGCTCTGTGGGAAAACAACATATCACTGTTGCAGTTTGTACAGACATTCGTTACTGCTATGTTCTCTTTCTGAACACCAGCTTCTAATAAGATTATCTCATTCGCTTTCCAAAGATTCAACTGGAACTTATTGTTTTCTTTCTTGTAAAACAATTCTCCCCAGTGTATTTCATCAAATGCTTCCTTGAATTTTTCAATCACATCTTCACTAACTTCATAACAGTCCTGACAGATAGACGGTCCAACTGCTGCAAACACATCTTCTGCCTCTGTTCCGTACTCTTCCTTCATTCTGCGAAGTGTTTCCTGCCCCATCTTTCCGACGGTTCCACGCCATCCCGAATGGCTAAGTCCGATTGCCTTGTGAACTGGGTCAACCAAAAACAGCGGCACACAGTCTGCATAAAAGGTCGTCAGACATAGTCCTGGCTCATTTGTTATTAACCCATCTACATCCTGATAATCGAGAGGCCAAAGAATGCCCTTGCCTTTGTCCTCTGCAGTTACTTTTCTTACATTTGTTGTATGCGTCTGTGCTGCAAAAATCAAACTGTCTGGTTCTACCCCAATGGCCTCTGCCATTCGTCTGAAATTCTCGCGAACACTTCCTTCATCATCACCGCGGGTAAAACTTAAGTTCATGGAACTGAAAATGCCTTCACTTACACCACCTATTCGCGTGGAAAAGCCATGATTTACAAGCCCTGTTTGTTCTAGTAATGGGTAGGACAAGTAGAGAACATCACCTACTTGTTTTTCTTCAAATATATATTCTTGATTTTTATAATTTAATCTACTCATTTAATTTCCTATTTTCATACTACTGGATATATTCAAAAGCGTTTTGTACCAAAGTTACTTTGTTTCCCAAAATACCCACCACATCAAAACGCACAGGCACATCTTGAATACCATTCTTTTTCATATAATACAACGCACACTTACAAATTGTTTTTTGTTTTACAAGCGAAACTGCTTCCAGTGGGTGTCCACTTTTATTATCTTCACGATATTTCACTTCCACAAACACAAGATATCCTTCATGCTTAGCAATAATGTCGATTTCCCCATGTCTGCTGTAGAAATTGTATTCTATGATCTGATAGCCATGCTTTTCTAGATATTTACCCGCAATTCTTTCATACTCATTGCCAATGTTTCTTTTATTTTGCATATACGTCCACTCAAATCCATCCTGTTTTCTCGCCATTACGGTGTGAAAAGAAAATATTTCATGCTACACCGTAATTTTTCATCATATTAAATTACATTTTTTCATTTTTACGGTTCCAAACTAGGATTTGTTTCTTCACACCGTAAAACATCACAGTCTAAAGTCATGTAACAAAAATTTAGACCGAAATTTCACAAATATTACGGTGCAAATACAACATATTAACTCACATACCGTAAAGCTCAAATAATTTTAACATCACAAATCTAAAATTTACGGTTCAATAGCGCATATAACCAATTCTGCACCGTAAACTCAAAATACTACCACATCATAGTTCTATATAAAATTTTTAATAAAACTCTGTCTATGTATCGGCGTTGCTCCCAACTCCTGAATGGCTTGAATATGCGTCGCAGAACCATATCCCTTATTACTCGCAAATCCGTATCCCGGAAGTACCTCTTCATACTGCACCATCAAACGGTCTCTCGTTACTTTTGCAATAATACTTGCCGCTGCAATTGATATGCTCTTTGCATCCCCCTTGATAATCGGAACCTGCTTGATATCTACTTGCGGAATAGTTACCGCATCATTGAGCAATAAATCCGGACGCACCTTCAGATTATCTATTGCCATACGCATCGCTTCATAGGTCGCCTGCAAAATATTAATTTCGTCAATCCTGCCCGGCCCCACAATTCCAATACCGGTTGCGACAGCTTTGTCCATAATCTCATCATACAATGCCTCTCGCATTTTCTCCGATAATTTCTTGGAATCATTAAGGTACAGAATGTCGCAATCCTTTGGCAATATTACGGCTCCTGCAACTACCGGTCCGGCAAGTGGACCACGTCCAACCTCATCAATACCGCAAATATAATGAAAATCTGCATATTTCCGTTCGTAAATACTCATATTTTCGATTCGTTTTTTCTCTTCCTCTAATTTCTCTTCCTGTTTCTTATATTTTGAAATCAGGCTGACAACACCTGCTCGGTTATCGTCAGCATACACCTCATACAACGATAACAAAGTCTGTCTGTCAGCCTGTTCAAATTCTTTCTTTATTTCACCAATGCTCTTACTCATGCGAAATTACTCCAATACTATTCAATGGCCAGATGCGCACCCAGGCTCTGCCAATTAATTCATCCCTATGCAAAACTCCTACATTCGGTTCTCGGCTGTCTGAACTATGGTTTCGGTTATCCCCAAGAACAAAATACTCGTCTTCACCCAATTTAATCGGTTCTGCCGCAAGTCCGTATTTATCATCATCAATGACCTCTCGTCCATAATGTTCATCCAGCTGCTCACCATTGATGTAAACATATCCATCAATAATCTGTACGGTCTCACCTGGAAGTCCTATGATTCGTTTGATATAATAGGTGTCCTCTGCATAACGATATGGGAATACAATAATCTCGTAACGCTCCGGTGCACGGAAACGATAGGAAATCTTATCCACAATCAGATTATCCTCATCATGTAAGGTGTTAAGCATCGAATCTCCACTTACCTTTGTACGCTGTCCTACGTAAGTAACAATCAGATATGTAGCACATACTACAATCAAAATATATACCACCCAGCCGAGGAATTCCCGCAAAGACCTTTCTGCATCACTTTGATTTGCCAAACGCTCTGCCCTTGCTCTCTCTCGTGCTCTTTTTTTCTTCCAATATTCATAGCGATATCTACGCGCCATTCTTGCCCCTTCTTTCAGTCATTTATTCGTAATCTTCCGGAAATTCTAAGGTAATTCTTCCAAGTCTTCCGCTTCTAAAATCATCCACCAATAAAATCGCCGCCTTGGCCATATCAAGCTCATTGCCGCGAAGCAGACAATGCCTGCTCTTTGCAATGTCCGCAAGACATTGATATGGATCATCAGATTCTATTATAGCATACTTTTCAGCTAATACACCCCTATAATATTTTTTCATAAATTGAATCATTTCAGCAGCCAGCTCTTCCGTATTCAGAATCTCATCCTTGATAGAGCCGATGAACGCCAAACGAAGTCCAACCGTCTGGTCCTCAAATTTTGGCCATAAGATTCCCGGTGTATCTAAAAGTTCCACATTCTTATTCAGACGAATCCATTGCTTCCCTTTGGTAACTCCTGGCTTGTTTCCTGTTTTTGCACATGCTTTCCCAGCCAATGCGTTAATAAATGTAGATTTCCCTACATTTGGAATACCAACCACCATGGCTCTAACCGGACGATTCAAGATACCTCTCTTACGGTCTCTTTCTATCTTTTCCTTACACGCCTCTTGAATAACACCCTGTAT
>JAXJXL010000073.1:0-5906 GCA_036307525.1 Faecalimonas sp. | reverse complement strand
CTTGTACGCACTCAATATAATATTCTTAGCAGCAACTGCTTCCTGCTTGGTTGCCTCTCTCGTATCTCCTAATGGATAATCCAACCCCAAGCTTTCATACTTCACTTTTCCCATGGAATGGTACGGAAGCACGTCAAGAGCTTTTACATTGCTTAAGCTTCCCATGAACTGACCAAGGCGTTCAAGATATTCTTTATATAGCGTAATGCCCGGAACAATAACGTGACGAACCCAGATTGGAATGCCCTTCTTGTCCAAATATCTCGCAAACGCAAGAATGCGTTCATTAGAATGCGCAGTTAATTCCTTATGCTTTTCATCATCAATGTGTTTGATATCTAACATAACCAAATCGGTCAAATCCATTAACTTCTCAATCTTTGCCATCATCTTTTCATTATCCGGCTGAAACATGATACCTGATGTATCAATGCACGTATGATAACCGTCTCGATGAAGCTTCCCGAATAATTCAATTAAAAAATCCATCTGCATCATCGGCTCACCACCGGTCACCGTGACACCGCCTGTTTTATAAAATGCAGTATTATGATAAAAGCTTTCCAGCACTTCATCCACTGTCATCTGGTCACCTCTATTCGGTTCCCAAGTGTCTGGATTGTGACAGTACTGGCATCGCATTGGACATCCCTGTAAAAATATTACATAGCGAAGCCCCGGTCCATCTACCGTTCCGCATGTTTCAATTGAATGAATATAACCTTTAGTCATGTTTTGTTCTCCTTTTGCTATCGTTCACGCCGCGCCCATTACTCGCAAAACGCGCCTTCTGCGCTTCTCCGTTGCTTCGCAACTAATTTTGCTCGTATTCTTGCGCTCCCTTCATGAGATAAAAAGGACACCACATCTTGTGCAAGCACAATGTGGTGCCTTATTTATCTCATGCGTGAACTTTTGCTTTACATACCTTCGTGGAATGTACGTGAAATTACGTCATCTTGTTGCTCTTTTGTAAGCTTGATAAAGTTTACAGCGTATCCAGATACACGCACTGTCAATTGTGGGTAGTTTTCAGGATGAGCTTGAGCATCTAATAAAGTTTCTCTTGTAAATACGTTTACGTTAAGGTGATGTCCACCTTTTTCAACGTAACCATCTAACATATTAACTAAGTTATCAATTTGTTGTTGATTTACTGCCATGCTAATATACCTCCTATATAATCTTATTCGTTGTCAATACTTTCCATAATGTTTGGAATATCTGCACATGTTGGACATTCTCCTGCAATTCTATCAACATCTAAATCTCCTGCGAAGATTTGATCTTCTTTACCAAGAGCACCTGGAATGATTGAGAATGTATTTGAGATACCATCTTGAGCATGTCTAAATGGAATCTTTGCTACAGAAGCAAGTGAAGCTAATGCTCCATGTGTGTCACGTCTGTGCATTGGGTTAGCACCTGGTGCCAAAGGTTCTCCTAATTTTCTACCATCTGGTGTGTTACCTGTCTTCTTACCATATACTACGTTTGAAGTAATTGTTAAGATTGACATTGTTGGTACACCGTGACGGTATGTGTGGTGTTTACGAATCTTATCCATAAATGTTTTAACAACTAATACTGCTAATTCATCAACATCATCGTTGTCGTTACCATATTTAGGGAAGTCACCTTCTACTGCGTAATCTACTACTAAACCATCTTCATCACGAATTGGTGTTACTTTTGCAAACTTAATTGCACTGAGTGAGTCAGCTACTACTGAAAGACCAGCGATACCTGTTGCAAAGTAACGTTTTACTTCTCTATCATGAAGAGCCATTTGAATCTTCTCGTAGCAGTATTTATCATGCATGTAGTGAATGATGTTCAATGTGTTAACATAAAGTTCTGCTAACCATTCCATCATATCATCAAATTTTTGCCATACATCATCAAAGTCAAGCACATCGCCTTCTACTGCGCGGTATCTTGGTCCAACCTGTACTTTTGTTTTTTCATCCACGCCACCATTGATTGCGTATAACAAACATTTTGCAAGGTTTGCGCGAGCTCCAAAGAACTGCATTTCTTTACCAACTCTCATGGAAGATACACAACATGCGATTGCGTAGTCATCCCCGTGTGTTTCACGCATCATATCATCGTTTTCGTATTGGATTGAAGATGATTTGATTGACATCTTAGCACAGTATTCTTTAAACGCTTTTGGAAGTCTTGTTGACCAGAGTACTGTTAAGTTTGGTTCTGGTGCTGTTCCAAGGTTATCCAATGTGTGTAAGTAACGGAATGATGTCTTTGTTACCAATGGACGTCCGTCAAGACCTACACCACCGATTGATTCTGTTACCCATGTTGGGTCACCTGAGAACAATGCGTTATATTCTGGTGTACGAGCAAATTTTACAAGACGTAACTTCATAATGAAGTGGTCAATGTATTCTTGTGCTTGTTCTTCTGTGATAACACCGTTATCCAAATCACGTTGGATATAGATATCAATAAATGTAGAAGTACGTCCAAGACTCATTGCAGCACCATTTTGTTCTTTAACCGCTGCAAGGTATCCAAAATATGTCCATTGGATAGCTTCTTTTGCATTTTTAGCTGGTTGTGAAATATCGAATCCATAGATTTCACCTAATTTTTGTAATTCGCCGAGTGCACGAATTTGTTCTGACAATTCTTCACGAAGACGGATATTTTCACCTGTCATTCTCTTTAATGAAGTAGCAAGTTGTTGTTTCTTGTCTTCGATTAATTTATCTGTTCCGTATAAAGCCACACGACGGTAGTCACCGATAATACGTCCACGACCATATGCATCTGGAAGACCTGTGATAATACCAGATTTTCTAGCAGCTCTCATTTCTGGAGTATAAGCATCAAATACACCTTGGTTGTGTGTTTTTCTGTATTCAGTGAAGATTTTAACAACTTCAGGGTCTACTTCATAACCATTTTGTTCGCAAGCATTTTGTGCCATACGGATACCACCAAATGGTTGTAGAGAACGTTTGAATGGCTTATCTGTTTGGAAGCCAACGATTGTTTCCATATCTTTGTTAAGATATCCTGGACCGTGTGATGTAATAGTAGATACAATCTTTGTATCCATATCTAATACACCGCCTGCCTCACGTTCTTGTTTTGATAATTCCATTACTTGTGCCCACAATTTTGTAGTTGCTTCTGTTGGACCAGCTAAGAACGAATCGTCTCCTTCATATGGTGTGTAGTTTTGTTGAATGAAGTCACGTACGTTGATAGATGTACGATTCCAACGGCCCGGTTTAAAACCGTCCCAGTTTGAGTGCCATTTTCTTTCCATGGTATGTCCTCCTCTTTCATGTATATATGTTTTTATATTATTTTTTTCACAGTATCTATTATAACTTAGATATTTTTCTAGTGCAATACTTTGGATTGTACTAAATTGAATACAGTATACATATATTATTTGTAACTGTTCAGAGCCAAGCAAAATTTTATAAAACAGACATGAAACGCTCGCATTTTAAAGGATGTTTTTAAAATTTTATTTGGCGGATACGCCACACCGAGGAAGCACAACGTGTTTCTGAGGTTGGTTCTGGACAGTTACTATTATTTATTTTTAAAAAATTAAGAAATTATTCACCCTTTTTTCTTCATTTTGGTGTATAGTGGGTTTATATCCTAACAAAATAATACATGGAGGATTTATTTATGAAAAAAAGATTATCACTTATCGCTACAGTTCTCTGCTGCTGTTTAGCATTTGGGGCCTGTGCAAATAAGCAAGACCATACACAAAAAGACCCGTCAGGAACAAGTATTGATAGAGTTAAAACAAAACTGGATGTCCTGAAACCAATTGCCTATAGCAGTGTAGATGGCTTGAGCTTGGAACCAGGTTCATACATTTCTATTATAGGTCGTTACTCGGACGATAGCTACTGGAAAGAAGTGGAGGACGGAGCGAAGCAAGCCGTCGCTGACTTAAATGCAATGCTCGGCTACAAAGGTGACAAAAAGATTAAGTTAACCTACAGCGCTCCTGAAATCCGTGACGATGTGAATGAGCAAGTGAATATTTTAGATGAAGAATTGTCTAGAGAACCAATTGCAATCGGTATTGCGGCCATTGATACAACTGCATGTACGATTCAGTTTGACTCGGCTGCAGAAAATAACATTCCAATTATCACATTTGATTCCGGAAGCGATTATCAGCATGTTGCTTCTCATATTGCAACTGATAATATTGCAGCTACACAAACTGCTGCCACTCAATTAGCTTACGCAATTGAAGAAGAAGGGGAAGTGATTGTTTTTGTTCAAGATTCAGTCTCTATGACAGCAAAGCAGAGATTACAAGGATTTTTAGATACAATTTCATCTAAATATCCAAATATAAAAGTTGCCGAGGTTTATCACTTCGACCAATTAAATACTATGCGCGAAACAATTGCAAATGAAAAGAACGCTGCATTAGCAGAAGGTGAAGAAGCCATAAAAGCGGAAGACCTCACACAAGACGATGTGATTCAATACCTCATAGAGAAGCATCCAAATCTGAAGGGTATATATGCAACAAACCTTGATACAACTCAGGCTGTTGCAAAGGTCCTCAAAAAAATGGATAAAAATAATTTGAAGTTTGTTGGTTTTGATGGCGGAAACGAGCAAATGAAACTATTAGAAGACGGAACTTTGGAAGGGCTTATTATTCAAAATCCTTATGGTATTGGATACGCAACTGTTGTTGCAGCTGTGAGGGTTTCTCTTGGCCTTGCAAATGAATCCTATGTCAACAGTGGTTACACATGGATAACAAAAGAAAATATGAATACAAACGAAATCAAAGGAATGATATATTAGGGAATAAGGGGATTGTGCTGCAATCCCCTTATCCTTCAAAAATTTTCCTTAATTGTCTTAATGGTGTTGACCTGGCGTACTCTTTGCGATATGATTGTTGTTGACGAATCAAATAATCAAGTTTTTTATAGCGTTCTTCTTCCTGTAAATCTTGGGCTTGGAATAAGTATCCCATTTCCCTTATCACAGATTGTGTAATGTTTTCCTGTAATATCTGGTTATTTTCCAACAAAGCAAGTTGTAATTCAGATAATTGTTTTACTTCCTCTTTATCTTTGTTCATCTTTCGTTCATTTGCTCTTGCTTTCGCCTTTAGCATATCAGGAATTAATTCCTTTAACTCTTTCAAAAGCATCCCTTGCTCTTTTAGTTCCTTAATGCAGGTGAATAACCGTACATCTTCTTCTGTATAGTAACGATGTCCCATTTCGGTACGTCCAATTTCAAGTCCCAGTTCTTCTTCCCAATGTCTGAGAACATGAGTTTCCACATTGACACGCTTGGAAG
Source organism: Faecalimonas sp. (assembly GCA_036307525.1). GTDB lineage: Bacteria > Bacillota > Clostridia > Lachnospirales > Lachnospiraceae > Faecalimonas. The sequence continues at coordinate 569 of JAXJXL010000073.1, read as the reverse complement.
CTTCCGAAATCATATAACGAACCTCGCCCATACAAAACGCCCCCTATATTCATATATTTGATTTATGTATCATATACATCATAGCATAGGGTGGAAACTTTGTCTCAAAAAATCAATCATCAAAGTTCGACAAAAACTATAATCATTTAAAGGAGAAAAAAATTATGATTTACGAAAAAATGATAACAGAACACAAAAAGATAGACACTCAAATAAATGCATTACAATCCCAATTAAAAACATTACCAGATGGCAAACTCGTCTGTGCATCGAATGGAAAATGGAAAAAGTGGTATCATAGCACAGAACAAGGAACCACATATCTCCCTAAAAAAGATCGAAAGCTTGCCGAGGATTTAGCTTACAAGAAATACGTGCAACTACAATTAGAAAATTTGAATTGCGAAAAAGAGGCAATCAATTCATATCTAAATCATCACGATCCAAATGCATGTCAGAAGGAAGAAGAACTCTTTTATTCTCCTGATTTTCATTCTTTGCTTCAAGCTCGTTTAACCCCATTATCAGAAGAATTACAGACTTGGATGACCATGCCTTATGATAAAAAT
>JAXJXL010000072.1:0-3155 GCA_036307525.1 Faecalimonas sp. | reverse complement strand
TGCACCATAGTCCTTACTTCCCGGACCAGTCTGCATACGGTCTGCCACTTCCTTCTGCACCATAACCGTAATGCTTTCAATTGGTACATGGCTCTCGTAAAGCGCCATAATAATCGGTGTTGTAATATAGTATGGAAGATTTGCTACCACCTTGATTGGTCTTCCCCCGTTATACTCTTCTGCCAGTTTATTAATATCGACTTTTAAAACATCTTCATTAATCACAGTCACGTTGTCATAGGCACTTAAAGTATCCTCTAAAATCGGAATTAGTGCCTTGTCAATCTCAACTGCAACCACCTTCCCTGCCGCGCACGCAAGATACTGTGTCATCGTTCCGATTCCCGGCCCGATTTCCAAAACCATATCGTCCCTTGTAATGTTCGCAGACGCAATGATTTTATCCAATACATGCGTATCAATCAGAAAGTTTTGACCGAATTTCTTCTGAAACGAAAAACCATATTTTTGCAGTACTTCAATTGTATTTTGTGGATTGCCTAATGTTGGCTTTTGCATATTTCTATTACCTTTCGTCTACGTTGTAAATGTAATATTTGCGTCACCGTATAAGGTCACGCTACAGACTTGTGTGCGTTCTTTATCGTGTTACAAAACACGAAACAACGCTCTCGCATTTTGCTCAGTCTGCGCCACCACTTCTTCGTAAGTGATTCCTTTTAGATTTGCAATTTCCTCAGCGATATATGGAATATAAAGTGAAGAATTTCTCTTTCCTCGATGTGGTTCCGGTGCCAAATACGGACAGTCTGTTTCAAGCAGGATTCTCTCCAGTGGAATCGCTTCCACCACTTCTTTTAATTTCCTTCCGTTTTTAAACGTCACCACGCCTCCGACTCCAATGTGAAATCCCATTTTCACATACTCTTCTGCCATTTCCTTTGAATAAGAAAAACAGTGAATCACTCCGCGAAGTCCCTGCGCATGTTCCTTCATAATCTTAAGTGTATCTTCCGCCGCATCTCTGCTGTGAATGATAACCGGCAGGTCGAGTTCTCTGGCAAGCTCCAGTTGTCTGATAAACCATTTTTTCTGAATGTCGTGGGACTCATTATCCCAATAGTAATCCAGTCCGATTTCCCCGACAGCTACAACCTTTTCCTTCTGGCACTCCGCTTTCAGAATCGCAAATCGCTCCTCATTTAAATCCCCCACTTCGTCTGGGTGCAGGCCCAATGCTGCATAGACAAATGGATATTGGTTGGCTAACTCTAACCCGGTTGTCACGGACTTCCACGTGGCACCCACATTTACAATGATACCAACTCCTTGTTCCTGCATGGAATTTAATAATTCCTCTCGGTCTTCGTCGAATTTACGCGAGTCATAGTGTGCATGACTCTCGAATATCATAGGTTTCATACCGACTTCCTCTTACAAAATCTCTTTACGAAGTTGCTCTGGTGTCTTCATAGACAACAATGCCGGTGCAATGTCAAATACGCTTCTTGCTCCGGATTCCCCTTTTTGCGCCAAGCGATAAGCAGCTCTTGCATAAGCAACTAATACACTAGAAGTAAATTCTGGATTGGAATCTAGTTTAAGCGAATATTCAATCACATGCTTATTGCCTTCTCTTCCAGTTTCGCCTGTACGAATTACAAATCCCCCGTGTGGCATCTTGCTGTGATTTGCTTTTAACTCTTCTTCTGTAATAAATGTCACTGTTGTGTCATAATCCGCAAAATAATTTGGCATTGTCTTAATTGCCGTTTCAATTGCTGCAAGGTCTGCACCTTCCTCCGCCACAACATAACATTCTCTTAAATGTTTTTGTCTTGTTGTAAGCTGTGGTTCGCTTCCACTTCTTACTTCCTCTACTGCCGCTTCAATTGGAACCGTATATTGAATCGCATTTTTCACACCCGGTACACGGCGAATTGCATCGGAATGTCCCTGGCTTACGCCCTTACCCCAAAATGTGTAAGTACTTCCTTGCACCAAAATCGACTCTGCATAAATACGGTTTAATGAAAACATTCCCGGATCCCAGCCCACGGAAATGATACCAATATTTCCACCTTCTTTTGCCGCTGCATCTACATCTGCAAAATATTCCGGAATCTTTGCATGCGTATCAAAACTGTCAATAGTGTTAAAATTCTTCACAATTTGCGGTCCCATAACCGGAAGGTCCGTTGCCGAACCTCCACAAAGAATCATAACGTCTACTTCATCCTTCAAAGAAAGAACATCATCCAAATGTACTTTTTTCACATCTTCTGTTAAAACGTTTACTGTTTCTGGATTACGGCGTGTTACCACTGCAACCAACTGCATGTCTTCATTTCTCTCAATTGCAAGTTCAACACCTCGCCCGATGTTACCGTATCCCACAATTCCTATTCTGATTTTGCTCATAAATCTGTCTCCTTTCATCTCGCCATGCGCCGCTCGATTTCGCTTCGCTCCATCTCGCTGTCGGGCTGTCACCCTAACAGTCTGAAATTTGCCAAATACGGCCTCGTGCACAAGTGCCCGTTTCCGCATTTTACAAATTTTCTCCTGGCACGGCTTGTAGCCTACGCAATTTCCGCCCCTGCCGGCATATCTTTTTCCGGTGTCATTAATGCCAAGTTTCCTTCTGCGTCTTCTGCGCAGAGAAGCATACCCTCAGAAAGTACACCTGCTAATTTTGCCGGTTTTAAGTTTACAAGTACCATTACTTTCTTACCAACCATTTCTTCCGGTGTGTAATGTGCCTTGATACCTGATACAATCTGTTTTACCTGGCTGCCAATTTTTACTTGAGAGCAAAGTAATTTCTTAGACTTTGGTACTTCTTCACATGCGATGATTTCACCAACCTGGAATTGCATTTTCATCCAATCATCGAATGTAATCTCTTCTTTTGGTTCGATGTCAATCACATTTTCATCTACTTCCGGTTCTTCTGCTACCGGTGGATGCAGCTCTTCTACTTTTTTAAGCACTTCTTCCATATCCAGACGAGCAAATAAAATTTCCGGTTTATCTGTTACATTTCCGCCATTTGTCTGTCTCAAAATCTTTTCTGCTGTCTCCGGTAAGAAGGAAGCAAGTAACTTGGCACCTTTTTCAATGCTGTCAATTAAGTTATAAAGAACTGTTTCCAGTCTGTCTTTCTGTGCTTCATCTTTTGCTAATGCCCATGG
>JAXJXL010000071.1:0-3120 GCA_036307525.1 Faecalimonas sp. | reverse complement strand
TCATACCCGTGTAAAACGACTCACTTCATTGGGGGTTATCCAAGGTTCAAAATATATCATCAATCCAGCAAAAATCGGTTATGATACCTGTGCTTATGTTGGGCTTATACTGAAAGACAATTCTCAATTTGAACATATAGTCGCAGCTATCAAGTCCATCCCGGAAATCGTAGAGGTTCATTGCACTAATGAAGCTTATGATTTGTTTGTGAAAATTTACGCCCGAAACAACGAACATCTGTTCACATTGATTCAAACGCAGTTAAAACCTCTCGGATTGTCTCAGTCGAAAATTATAATTTCATTCAAGGTCGTGTACAATAAACAACTGACAATACTTCCTAAATAATTCAATCATTTCAAAATGCGTCTTAATCTATGAGCCATCAATTTGAAATAGCCAAGCAGATTGTTGAGGAAACTTGCCCTCATCGGAAATTGCAATTGGAAAACATACGTTTGTTTGCCAATATCATTCAATGCAAGAAATATCACAAAGGGGATATTATTTTGGGTGAAGGTGAAGTATGCAACAACTTGTTATATATCGAACAAGGACTGCTACGACAGTATTACGTCAAGCACGGAAAAGATGTGACGGAGCATCTTTCATACGAAGGAAACGGCGTTGTCTGGTGCATTGAAAGCTATTTTCATCAGACACCCACACACTTGCTGATGGAAGCGCTGGAACCGAGTGTGGTGTGGGAAATTCCACGTGACTTGATGGAAGACATATCGGATAAGAATTGCGACATAGCCTATCTGTACAGACGTTTTTTCGAGGATTCCCTGATACTTTCACAGGTGAAAGCGGATATGCTCCGCTTCGAATCGGCAAAGGAAAGATATTCAAGACTGATGCAACTCTTCCCGGAAATCGTCAAGAGAGCACCTCTCACGTACATCGCTTCTTATCTTCAAATGTCCCTAGAAACATTGAGCAGAGTCCGTTCATCGATGACATAAACCAAACAAGGAGGGTATAAACATACCCTCCTTGTTTAAAATTCAGAACCAAAGTTCAGTAAGCTATAGTTTTGTTCTGTGCCAAGAAATCAGAGGTACTCTTTATATAAGGATTCAATCCTTTGTCTCGCACTTGACTATTCAATATACGCAAATACTTTTTGTATTGAGCTTCACTTAATGTACTTTTCATCAGTTTCAAACTGCCATATACGGCTTCATTCAAGTATTTGATCTGTCGTTCACCCTTAGAATACTTGGCGCTATTCATTTTGTCAGCAAAGAAGTCAATAGCATTGACTACATTATCGTATTGATTGGAATTCAACTCTAAGTATCGGGCCAATTCAGGAAGATGCATTTTCAGATTCCAATCAGTGATTTCCAATTTCTTCTGTGAGAAACATACGGTTGACAAACTTAAAACCGCAAATACGGATACAAAAAATCTTTTCATACCTAAATAAATTTGCTCTCTTTTTGACAAAAGAGAAAGTTAATACCTATTGATGATTGCCTATGTTTGTTGTTAAATCGTTATCCTTCTGAATTAATCGTTTTGGTTTTTTATAGGATTCATACCCGTTGGGCACCAAAAGTTTATTTTACTACAATTATTAGTAGTATTCAAGTCCGCAGAATGACCTGCAAATACAGCCTTCATAAAATCTACAATCTTTTTCATACTTCTAATTTTTTGTTCTTCCTATTGAAAATTTTGGTTAATAATCTCCACTGCTTAAAGATGTTATTTTGCTTTTACATAGGCAATCATCCTTTTCTAATTATAGCAAAATACTACTTTACACATCTTTTTAATATCATTATACCTTTTTACCTTACTTTTTTATTATCTCTTGTTTTACGATGCAAAGATATGGTAAAAGGAAATGAAGAGAATCAAAACAATGGCAAAAAATGAAGATTATGCCCATTTATTTGATAAATGTCAAATCTTTCCATAAACGAGCTTATAAAATAGAGAAAATGCCTTCAAAAACAAAAAAGCTGAACATATTTGATAATGCGATGATTAATCATCGCATTAATATCGTCAATATTTAGTCGTAATCAATAATAGACATTTCGTTTTCTGCTCTCAAAAAGGTGTTTGCTTGCCAAGTGTAAAGAACTCCTATAACAACTTTGGGCTAAATAAGAAGAACTAAAATATTTATGGCGACCACTCATTTGAGTAGCCGCCATTCTTCTAAATTTTTCTTCCTTTATTATACCCATTTTCTGGTCTTATACAAATAAAATCCTTATTAGGATTTACTGTATGAATTGTTTCAAGTTTAAAAGTATCGAAATCCTGTTTCTTTTCCTGTTCCTCGCTCACCGGAGCAGGCGGAGCAAGATTCAACTGAATCTTACGGTCGAGTGCAGATAGTTCCGATTTCAACTGTTTCAGTTCATCTTCCTTCTTCCAGACTTTTCCGGCCAGTTCTTGCAGTTGCGGAATATCCGTTGCCAATGCTTCGTTTTTCTCTTTCCGTTGGGAGATGATACCAGGTATCTTCTCCAACGCATTGAGGAAGTTGGTAGCCTTTATCGTAACTTCATCCTACAAATGTATCATTTTCTCTCCAATCCATCAAATAATATGCACTAAAAATAACCTCTTGATACATTAGCCATAACGTCTGGAAGAACTAACTAAAAGATGCTGAAGTATTATTCTCTCCACACTATGTGGCAAGCTCTCTCCACATATTGTGGCAAGACCTCTCCACAATATGTGGAAAGGACGTTCCACATGATGTGGAGCGAGTAATATGTCTACGTCTTTCGGTTAGTTCTTCTAGGTCTTCCGACTAATACATGCAGTACTTCCGGATAGATGATTTTTCAAAAAGATTATGCTCGAAAAATTGGCAAATCGGGGTTTTGTGGTTATATATTTGTGCTTTCAAATATTAAAACTGTATCGTATGATGAAAGCAATAGACTGGAAATCCATCTTGGGATGGTGGGGCAAGTTGCTCCAGAAAGAGGAGAAGAAGCCAATAGTGAACAATGAAGAAAAGCCGGTGCAATCCACCAAACGACTGAAGGCCTTCCTGAATAAGCGTTTCGATTTCCGATACAACCGATTGACAGGGGTGACGGAGTATCGTGAGAGGGGAGCTACTGGTATAAGTTTTACTC
>JAXJXL010000070.1:0-5386 GCA_036307525.1 Faecalimonas sp. | reverse complement strand
TTATATGTTTGGAAAAAGACCAGATGGGCGTAGACTTCGCACCATAGAACCGTTGCAGCTTATTACAGGCGTTATTATGAAAAAGCGCTACGATTCCATGAATATGTATGAGGATACCTTTAATTGTGAAGCATGGGATACATACATTAAAGAAAAAGAAGCAGAAGGAATTAAGATGGGATATATGCATATCTTCATTGCCGGTGCTGTTCGTATGTTGGCTAAGTGGCCTAGACTTAACCGTTTTGTTATGAACGGTAAAATTTATGCCAGACCGAAAATCTGGGTAAGTTTTACCATACATCCGGAATTACATATTGATTGCCCGGATACGACAATCAAACTATGCTTTGAAGGTACCGAGACGATTCTTGAGATTGCTGACAGAATTAATGAAGCGATTCGCAAGGAAACTGTCCTTCGAACCGAAGAGAATGACACGGATAAAATGGCGCGTTTCTTTACCGCCATACCTAGTTGTATCTTAAATGTGATTGCAAGTATCCTCATGTGGATGGACCGTCACAATATGCTGCCAAAAGCAATCATTGACTTTAGTCCTTTCCACACATCATTCTATATTACAAACTTGAAGTCGCTTGGAATCAATCATGTATTCCATCACACATGTGAGTTTGGTACAAACGGGCTTTTCTTTGCAATGGGAAAAGAAAAGGAAGTACCGGTTGCTCATAAGGGCGAAGTAAGTGTAGAAAAGCATATGGGATTCAGCCTTGTTTCAGATGAGCGCTTCTGTGACGGATTATACTATGCGCTCGCTTTACGTGAGTTCCGCAAGATTATGAAAAACCCGAAGGTTTTAGAAACACCTCTGGAAGAGAAAATAGAAGATGTGGAGTAACTTCAAAAGCAACTGTCTGATATAAACTACAATAGCTAGACAGTTGCTTGTTTATGCTCCAGGAAAAAAGAGACAGACCTCTTTCAGTCTGCCTCACATGTCAGCCGTCCATGATACTCTAGTGAATTTTATTGCTCCAAAAATCAATTGGTTCATAATCTTGCAGTTTTGCCAAGAATCCCCTACACTGCAATTCTTCCTGAATCATGTCTAATGTCTGCTCGTCTTCGGCTACAATCGTATGATAATGATAATTAGATGTCAGATTCATTAGATTAGTAGACTTTCCACTAGTTATGCCTTCCATATATTTGCAGACATCCAGACGAGATTTGATATCCATGTTTACCTTAATCACATTATATACCTTATGATAGACAAATACATTCTCCACTTTTGCACCCAAGTCAACGAACAGATTCAGTTCTTCTTCTACCTGTTCGTCTGTATGAATAACTTTGAATACACGACTTACTTGATTCGGTGCATGAATAATATAACCGCGATTAGTGGATATAATTTCCACACCATTTGCACGAATCAACGCCATGTCTTGGACAATTACTTGACGACTGACGTTTAGCCGCTTCGCCAGTTCTGTACCAGCAACAGGTTCCGTACTGTTCTTTAATATTTCAATAATCTGTTCTCTTCTTTCTAGTCCGCTCTGTGCCATTTCATCACTACACCTTTCCTAGATTGTATGAAGGTTTTTAAGCGAGATATCCATAATTGGTGATGAATGTGTCAAAGCTCCACTTGATATGTAGTCAACGCCAAGGTCGGTAAGCCTTGCAATATTCTCTTTCGTTACATTACCGGATACTTCTACTTCTGCTCTGCCGTCAATATATTCCATTGCTGCTTTGAGTTGTTCATGGCTCATGTTATCAAGCATGATAATATCAGCACCAGCTTCCACAGCTTCCTTTACCATATCAAGTGTTTCTACTTCTACTTCAATTTTACGGACAAACGGCGCATACTCTTTTGCCATAGCAATTGCCTCTTTTACACCACCTGCAGCACCAATATGGTTGTCTTTGAGAAGTACACCATCTGATAGATTATATCTGTGGTTGTTTCCGCCACCGGTTCTGACAGAATATTTTTCAAAAATACGGTTGTTTGGAGTTGTTTTTCTTGTATCTAATAGTTTTGTCTTTGTTCCTTCGAGTAAAGAAGCAACCTCATGCGTGTAAGTTGCAATACCACTCATTCTTTGGAGATAGTTGAGTGCAGTACGCTCTCCACAAAGAAGAACTCGAATATCGCCACGAATTTTCCCCATAAGTTGTCCTGCTTTTACATCATCACCGTCTTCTATATAAAACTCTGCTTTTGTATTGTCATCGAGCAAAGTAAAGACACGTTCAAATACTTGTAAACCACAGATAATACCATCTTGTTTACAAATTAAATCAACTTCTCCCATTTGTGTTTTTTTCATTACACAATTGGAAGAAACATCCTCGCTTGAGATGTCTTCTCTTAATGCGCTTAAAATTAGTGGGTCTACATTCAGTTTTAAAGTTACTTGATCGAACATGATTCTCTTCCTCTTTTCTTTGATTTTTCTATTTCTGTTCTAACTAATTCTTTATATTCATTTTGCAATTTTTCTGTATCCGCATATTGATTTGTATCTACCTCTGACACTATTTTTTCGTTGCGTATTACGTTATCAATATTTTCAGTCATTTGCATTGCGGCACGTTTGGCAAAAACGAGACTCTCTAATAATGAATTGCTGGCCAAACGATTCTTCCCATGAACACCATTGCAAGCTGTTTCGCCAATCGCATACAATTGCTCCATGCTTGTTTTGCTGTGATAATCTACTTTGATTCCACCCATGAAATAATGCTGAGCCGGAACAACAGGGATACATTCTTTCGTCACATCATATCCCATTTCTTTGCAATGCTCAATAATATTCGGAAAATGTTCTTGTAATTCATCTTCAGGGATGGTGCGTAAATCTTCCCATACAAACTCTGTGCCATCCTTCTCCATCTGTTTCCAAATTTCAATTGTAAGTAAATCACGAGGGAGAAGTTCATTTACAAATCGTTCTCCAGCCTTGTTTCGAAGGACAGCTCCTTCACCACGTACTGACTCTGATATCAGAAAGCTACGTCCCTCTTTAGCATACAATGTTGTTGGATGTATTTGAACGTAATCCATGTCTTTGAGTTCAATACCGTGTCTGATTGCAATTGCCTGTGCATCTCCTGTCAGATGTCGATAATTCGTTGAGTGCTTATATAGCCCACCGATTCCGCCAGTAGCAAGCACCGTGTAATCTGACTGTATCACTTCTATGTTTCCATTTGCCATCTGTATTATAGCACCATAGCAAATGTTATTTTGTTCTACAATATCAAGTAGCGTCGTATACTCAAGAATAGAAATGTTATCCTGCTCTCTTACTTTACTTAGTAATGTACTGGTTATTTCTTTACCGGTAATATCCTCGTGATATATGATGCGTTTTTGAGAATGGGCGCCTTCTCTGGTAAAAGCCAATTCTCCATTTTCATCTCTTTGAAACACTGCCCCGTATGAGAGCAAATCCTTTACCACCTCCGGAGATGTCCGAATCATAATCTCAACGGAAGTTTTGTCATTTTCGTAATGACCGGCTTTTAGTGTGTCTTCAAAAAATGCTTCATAATCACTTTCTGCCTTTAACATGCACATGCCGCCCTGCGCCAAATAGGAATCGTTGCTCTCCGCATCCGATTTCGTAATAATAATTATTTGTTTGTCTTTGGGAAGATTTAAGGCACAATAGAGTCCTGCACACCCGCTTCCCACAATTAGTATATCTGTTTTCATTGTGTCACCCTTATTTTGCAAGTTCAAGCATTCGCTCTAATGGAAGCAATGCTTTTTCACGGAGTTCTTCTGAAACGGTAACTACATTCGTCTCATTTTCTAAGACATTGAGAACCTTTTCTAGTGTTACAAATTTCATATCTGTACAAATAGGTGGCTTTTGCAAGGTGTAAAACTTTTTGTCAGGGTTCTGCTTCTTCAGTTCATAAAAGACGCCTATTTCGGTTCCGATAATGTACTCTTCGCAGTCATCCTGCGAAACATAATCAATGATTCCCGATGTACTTCCAATATAATCCGCTTGGTCTAAAAGTTCTTTTGTGCATTCCGGATGAACTAAAAACTTTGCATTAGGATGTTTTTCCTTTTCAGCTTTAATCTCTTGAATGGTCATTGCTGCATGAATCGGACAGTATCCGTCATTTAGAATCACATTCTTTTCCGGGAGTTGTTCCTTCACGTAACGTCCAAGATTTCCGTCCGGTATGAAGTAAATATTATGATTTGGTAGGTTCTTAACTACTTTAATAGCATTTGCCGATGTGACGCATACATCAGAATATGTTTTAATTTCTGCAGTTGAATTTATGTAACAGACTACTGCTAAGTCCTTATATTCTTCACGTAGTTTGTTTACTTTACTAATGTCTACCATGTGTGCCATTGCGCAATCAGCTTTCATATCCGGCATTAAGACTTTTTTATCCGGATTTAAGATGGCCGCGCTCTCTCCCATGAATGATACCCCGCAAAATACAATGATATCTGCGTCCGTATTTTTTGCTACTTTGCTTAGATAGAAAGAATCTCCAATATAGTCGGCAATTTCTTGTACTTCGTCTGACACATAATAATGGGCCAAAATGACTGCATTTTTCTGTTCTTTTAGCTGTCGAATCTGTTCTGTAATCAACGTTATGTCCTCCAAAATTTTTTTCAACAGCTCGCATTATAACACCATTCTTGTCAACTGACAAGACACTTGTTAAAATTATTGTAAAGTTTTTATATGTCCTTGATAATTTTACCGCTATCTACATTAGGTTTTATGAAGTTTTCACGCATATAATCCCAGAGTTTTTGAGAACCATCCGGTGTAATTTGGTTGCGTTTTAGAATCTGACTAAGACGTACACTTCTTTCTTTCCAACTCTTCCCATCAGTAGCATTGTTTAACATAATGGGTTGTACGTTATCCATTGCACGGGCAAACTTTGCCTCCGGTGTTTCAGCAGCCTCAAACTCATTCCAAAGTTGTCGAAACTTTTGTTGCTGATCTTCAGGAAGTATCGCAAATATTCGGTCTGCTGCTGCCAACTCTCTACTCTTTTGGCTTTTTTTCTTTTCTTCATCATATGCATAAGTATCACCGGCGTCAATTTCTACGATATCATGGATAAGAATCATGGAAATAGTTTTCAGTAAATCTATTTTTTCATTTGCATATTCACCTAATATCAGAGTCATAACCGCCATGTGCCAAGCATGTTCCGCATCATTTTCTTTACGAATACCATCAGACAGATAAGTCTGTCGTCCTATAAACTTTTCCTTGTCTGCCTCAAGACAGAATTCAAATTGTTTGCTTAATCTTTTATCGTCCATATTTTTCCTCGTGCTTTTTTTCTTTATTGTATCAAACTTCGGCAAATTTAACTATTGTTTAACCCGTATTTTTTCATA